>JAISWS010000222.1 GCA_031270725.1 Syntrophomonadaceae bacterium
ACCATCAGTATTGAACGAAAGTTTCGTATAAAGCCGCTGCGGGTAGATTCTTTTGTTCAGTCGGATTATTTACGGAGCCAATATGATTCCTACGCCAGATTAAAAAGTGTCCGCCAGCTTGAATTTAACGATAGATTTATAAAGAGCAGCGCGCTTTAAAAGTATATGTGCCCGGCGCGGGCGAGAGGCCGCGCCGGGCACATATTTTTTAAAAACCTGTGTGTTATGTCTATCAAAAACAGTAGAACCGGTCTAATTGTTACGGCGGGTCAATTGAAATGTTACGAAAAGGGACAGCTATGTAATACGTCCCAAGGATTTCTGACACTTGGGATGTGTTAAAAAAGTAAATATGCATAAATAGCGCGCGGGCATTTGGATGTTATATATATATGGTTTTAGTTTATCATAATAGACTGTGTTAATGTTGTTCAATAGAAATAGAGACAGGCATTTTAAAATTGTGGGATCCGTGTACCATATTCAAGACGAATTCGACCAGCACCGTTCCCAAATGCTGTTTTGGGAACGCCGCATTACGAAAGTATTACACACTTTATTACATTTATGTATTTATTGTTACTGATTATTACATTGACTTAAAGGGGAAATTTATGTCTAACAGGAGATATATCAGAGACGCGATGTTTTATCATGAGTTGTCGGAACAAAGGCAAAAGGAGTATTTCGACTTTAATTTTCAGTATCTGCCCGCGCTTGATAATATTTACTATACTGTTTCCATTAAAGGTGATTCAGGTGTCAATCCTCTGTTTGAGACTTTGTTTAAGCGTCTTGATGAAATGCGGGCTGTTATGATGAATACGCATAAGCCCGCGATTTATAATTCCAGTCTGTCGTTGACGTTTAAGTCATACAAGATTTACCGTTATTGCCTTTCGGCTGAGGATCTGTACGACATATTTCTTGTTGAGAGCCTGCCTAATGACAAAACGCCCCGTATAGCCGTACAGATACGCGCGTATGGGCTATGGCTGTTCGGGGTTGATGAAATGGTTTTTAAGTCGTTTGATACCGTAAAAGGGCTTTTACGTGAATATGGGGCCGAAGTGGGGGAGGTTTTCGAGAATCGTATTGATTATTGCTATCACACTAATTTTATTGTTTCGCCTGAAAAGCTGTTTTCCGATGATTCCCTGCGCAGGCATTTAAAAACGACGCTTACCCGTTATCATTTTACGGGTCGTGTTCACCCAAGCGGCGAAGATGATTACAGTGATCTTACCCGTGATTATTCGGCGTTCGGCGAACGTAAAAGTAACTATGTATTTGTCCGGTTTTATAATAAAGCGCTGGAGGTGATAGAGCAGGGTTATAAAGGCTTCTTTTTTGAGTTGTGGTATAAATCAGGGCTGATAAACGCATATGACAAATATTGCTTTGAATACGCGTATCAGACGCGTAATTACAACAGTGTTCATAAAGCGAGGCTTTTATTTTACATAGAACACGGCAGGGACGAAGCGCTAAAGTATGAATTTGTGCAATTGCTCCGGGGCGCGCATACCACGTCGCAGATGATACGGGAGGCCGCAGATAGGTACATGCCGGGCTTGACGGTTGTGTTTAACATTGAGTTTGAGACCAAAAGAAAGTTTTATTATCTTTCTGATAAGTTTATTGACGGGCTTTCATACATGATCAGGCCGGGGCTGCACGAGTCCGGGGGCTGCGGCGGGCTTAAAAGGTTGTACAGGATTCTTGATAACAGGCGGTTATTTATTAATTATCTTTCCGGTGACGTCCTTTGCTTTTGTGATTCAAAGTCTTCGATTGGGGAAGACGGGAAGGCGAAGTATTGCGATTGGTGGCGGCGGCTCCGCTCTACCCGTCTTGATGGCCTCGACGTTGATTTAAAGCTCGTGAGGGTGTATCAAACAAATATGGATAAGGAGATACAGAAAAAAAGATTTATCAACGCTTTGGCCCGCCAGTCTGTTTTGGACGGTTCCGATAACAGTAGTTTTATTGACGATGTGGCGTCCATGCTGTCCACGCTTAATGACAATGACAAAAAGACTGTTTCCATTGACGGAGGTAATGATTTTTATTCAAATAGTCTCGTTGATTATCAGCAGCGCAAGTTTACCTATAAACAGCAGGTAAAAAACCGTCTTGTATCCGGAAAGAATCTGCCGGAGTAAAAGAAAATGACAGAAGACATAGCGTGTTGTCTGTCATTCAGAAAAAAAATCAAGCGGGTATAAGTATACCATATCCGCTTTGATTTTCAAGTGTTTTTTATTTGTCATTTCCTGCCCGTATGCCATGGAGGGTTGTTATATGACTATCAGCGCGGCTATTGATTTATTTCTTGCCGATCGGGAGCTTCGGGGTTGCACACAAAAAACTATTTTTGGTTATAAGATGTTTCTTGATATGTTCGCGTCTTACTGCGGGGGGCTGGGTATTATGGATTGTTCTTTGCTGGATGTGGGAGTGGTTAACGGTTATCAGCTTTATCTGCTTCGGAAGAAAAATGGCAATAATGGCGTTTCGGGTTTGTCGCGTTCCACGGTTCGGACTTATGTAAGGCATGTTAAAGTCTTTTTAACCTATTGTTTTGAGAGCGGATTAATAATATCTAATATATCTTTGCTGGTTCGTTTGCCCAGACCGGATAAGAGAGCGATAGAGATTTTGAGCGATGGGGCTATAAAGATAATTATGGAAAATTTAGACGATGGGAGCGCTTTTGCCCTTCGCAACCGCATAATCATTTTATTAATGCTTGACTGTGGTTTGCGTATGATGGAGGTAGTGGGTCTTAAGCGCGAAGACGTTCATGTGACCGATAGTTATTTAATGGTATTGGGCAAAGGTAATAAGACGCGGGTTGTACCGGTGGGGAACAGGGTAAGGAATCTTTTGTCCGATTATATGAGTTTGCCCATGTGGAAGGATGCAAAGCACGGATATTTTCTGCTTCATAAATCCGGTCGGCCTATAACCGGTTCTGTCGTTAAATCTCTGTGTTTCAGGCTGAAGCGCGGTACAGGCATAAAAAAGCTGCATCCGCATTTGTTCCGACATACTTTTGCGACTAACTATCTGTTGGGCGGGTTTGGGGATGTCTATGAGCTATCGCGCATACTTGGTCATTCGGAGGTACGCACTACGGAGCGTTATTTACATATAGCCAGTTATTATGAGGTCAT
Source organism: Syntrophomonadaceae bacterium (assembly GCA_031270725.1). Taxonomy (GTDB): domain Bacteria; phylum Bacillota; class Syntrophomonadia; order Syntrophomonadales; family Syntrophomonadaceae; genus JAISDD01. The sequence goes on from JAISWS010000222.1 coordinate 3,180, forward strand.
CCGCAGGCGCGGCAGGGATTCATACTTTGATCGGCTGGAGTCGGGAAAGGGGGCTGAAAAAAACGATTGACAACGCGGCGGAAACAACTATAATAATTGTGTTGTGAATGTGGGTCTGGCGGGGTGTAGCGCAGCTTGGCTAGCGCGCCTGATTTGGGAAAAACTTCAAAAACGGCGATTTTTTAAATCTTGATGTTTTCAAAAACTTACTTTGAGATATAATTATATATTTTAAATAAAATCTCGTGGATATCCGCAAACTATGCGGATGTCCACGAGATTTTATTTTGTTTATGAGCTATCGGGTTGTTTGTCGATACCCAGCAGCCAGTCTGCGGATATTTCAAGTTCTATTGCGAGTATGGCCAGCCTTTCGATAGTTGGTTCAAGCTGTTCTATTTCATACTTTGCGATGGTACTGGGGGGAATCTTTGTTATTTTGGCCAGTTGTGACTGCGAAAGTTTTTTGTCATAACGGGCTTTTTTTATTCTTAGCGCAAATGTCGCGGCAGGAGATTTTTTAATCTCCTGTTCTTTGTATACGGGTTCCATCGGGTTTATTTTGTTTGGGTGCTTTTCCAAACTTATAAGCCAGTCAACAGTGACGCCATAAAAGAGGGCGAACTTTGCCAGCCATTCCAAGTTCGGCTCGATGGCTCCTGTTTCATATCTTGAAATATTTGGAATGCTTAAATTTAATTCTTTTGCCACTTCCCTTTGGGTAAGTCCCGTTTGTTTTCTTGCCATTTTCAGCCTTGACGGAAAACTTTCCTTGTACATTATGTAGCCTTTCTTATTTTGGGCGTTTTGGGCAATATTTAGTAATATTTTCTGAAAATCCATGACTTTTACTCCTTCAATTTTAGTAATTATTTACACTTCAAAAAATGTAAGTTTGTTGTTATAATAATACCATGTACGGAAGGAAAAAAAAATCGAAGGAGGGTATTCAATGAAGATTCCCGGGATAGTTTTGAGCACGTCCCCGTATAGCTTCCGCAATGAACAGGGTGAGGTGACGCAAGGAGTGACTGCCATTTATATGGCTACACAATCATTATCGCCAACAGAAGCAAATGATCGAGGGGCGAAGGGTTACAATGTGGCGAAGGTCAATTTATCGTACGATTTGTTAGACAAGATTGATCAAGTGCCCGGGTTGTATGATCTTGATATTGAAATGCGAATGAATCGTCAAATGAAGGGTGAAATTGTTGTAGTCGATTTAGATTTTTCTTCTGCGTTAACAGCTTAGCCGAAATCAATATATAATCAAAGAATGGAGGAACGGACAATGACCGCAAGGCAAGTGAATCAGGTAAAATGGCTCTTAGAAACCATATCAAACGCTGTCGAGAGCTACGAAAACGACACCCACGGCATCTATTTTGACTATGACGGCACAATCGGCTTATTGGAACAGGTAAAGATGCTTGTTACGGAATCGGCGCGCTGCCCCCGCCCCGCCGACTTACCCGAATATCTGCCGTGGAGCGAAAATCTGTACAATGGTGATGAGGTTTTCAACCCATACGTTTATGACGGCTCAATGAGCGTGGAGGATTACGAGAAAATGCGGGAACTTATGGAGGATAACGAAGAAATTGTTCCATACCTTGTATGATAGCGGCTTGACACTTTGTAGGTAGAATAAAAAATAAGCGGCGCGTCGCTTGGTCTTGGTGGCGCTTGCCGGGTTTACATACGGGATTCCCGCAGCTTGGCCGTTGTCAATGGGACGTGGAATAAATGCGCGGTGCGTCCGCAGGGCGCACGGTTTCGCGCACTTTATGCCGCGAAAGCCCATTGACAACGAGAGGTTCCCAAGAGCGTAGTGCGGGGCAATGGATGCCGCAGGCGTCCGTTGCCCTAATTACAGGGGCGCATAGATTTGTAGGTATTTTCGGGTTGGATATCTTTCAGGTTGCGGCATTTTTTATTGGAGGCAATATGGCAAGGTTTAGAATTAATTCGAGGAAAGTTATAGTTCTTCAAGCGCGTCAGGGCAAAAGTAATTTTGATCTTATGTGTGACGCCAATGTAGCAAAATCTACTTTGCATAGAGCGTTAAAGGGTGGGTTCGTTAATATAAAAACCATTGGGCGCTTATCCGCGGCGTTAAAGTGTGACCCTGATCAATTGCTTATAGTGGAATAGTCTAAAGCAGTAAAAGGTAGCACAAGGTAGCGCAAGGCAGCAAAAGGTAGCGTAAGGTAGCGTAAGGTAGCAAAAGGTAGCAAAAGGTAGCGCGTGAAGTAGCTTGGAGTAGCTCGGGGCAGCTTAAGTTAGCTTAAGTTAGCACGGGGTAGCAAAAGGCATATGAAGGTATCAAAAGGCGGCGTTTTTATAAATCGTTTTTCTTATATTTGATTTGTTATTTGAAGTAGGGGAGCCGAAAATTTTTTTAAATCTGACAAGAATTTTCCAGTGGCGCGCGGCTGAAGGGAGAAGTTTAGAATACTTAATGATGTTGCTAAACGTTTTCTACTTTTTATGTTAATTGTGGTTGTATTGGTTCCCAGTTTTTCTATCAGGCGTGTTTATGCCGTCGATAGCACGTTCTTTGATTGGCTTACAAAGGTTAGCGAGCAGTTTAACTCCGAAAGGATGATAAGTGGCTTTAAGGAGTTGTACGAGGGATTTTCCTATGGTATGGATCAATCTTTTGATATGGCTAAGAAGGGTTACAAAGCGGCGTATGACGTTGTGGTTGATTCTCTTGCTCTAACCGGCAAGACAATGAAAGATATTGTAATGGATGTGTGGTCAACTTTAGACGGTGTGAAAAAAAGCAACTTGATTGATTTTTACGTGCAGAACAGAGAAACGAATTTTTATATAACTCCGCAATTGAGCGCCGAATTGAGTATAGATTTATTTACAACGCAAATATATAACACTTTTGTACAACAGATTGCTATTGAATCCGCTAATGGCGGCGGCGATGACGGCGGTATATTTTTTGACAGTGACGCGCTTACTTTTGATGATTTTATAGATATTGTTTATGATTTGCTTTTGAAAAAAGATACTGGTCTTGCTCGAGAGGGTGGACTTATAGAAGTTGCTTATTTCAGAGATAATTTCAGGTATTTACCCAGTGTAGTTCCTGTTAGTGTTTTCATTTCCGAAGGAACAGTATCAGGTGATAATGTTGAATATGACAGACTTGTAGTTACTTTTGTTATAGGCCATGGTATATCGTTTGATCCTTTTCCTGATGATGGCGGTTATCCCCCCGGGGCCTCTATTTCCAATAGCAATACATATCACCATGATTTGCGATTAATGCAATTTGCCGAAGATGATTATTTTAGATTAGAGTATTTCGATGATGGTGATTTTAGCTTTTGGTATAGTACGGCTATACAGCCTTATCCAAAGTATATGTCGTTTGTTTATTCCAATTATTTAAATAATTATTATAGTTATGATATGTATTATACAGGTACTCCTGATTTTGAATTGGAGACTGTATTTAGTACTTTAGATTTTGAGTCGGAATTATTTGATCTTGGGGCTGGTTGGGGAGATCCGGGGCTTGAATATATTTATAAGTATTATACAGATCCGCCCGGAACTGATGAACATGTCTATTTTTCCGCTTCGTCTTCGCGTTATGCCTTTCATGCCGGCATTCCGTGTAATATTTCAGGCCATTATTATGCGGAAGACGGGGACTTTGTAATGTCGGCTGATTCGGATTTTATTTATGATTCAGGCGGAGAATTTTATATTTTAAATCCATTTGAGAGTGAGTTTAATTTAAGTGACTTTGATATTATGCAAGATTATACAGGTGATGTGAATTATTATCAGTATTTTTACAATACGGAGAATTATTACACTGATGATTTATGGTTGGATGAATTGAAATCGATTATAGATGGCGCTGTTAAAGAGACGGTTACATACAATTCCACGATAACCAATAATTATTATTCGGAATATAACACGATCAATAATGAGGTGGTAATTGATTTAACCCCTGTCGAGCATAAACTTGATAGCGTTTTATCCAATCAGGCCGAATCTTTTAATTTTCTTAGCGCTTTCAAGACATTTGCAGAAGAAAGTTTTACCGGCGTTTTATCGGCTATATCTTTGCTTCAAGAGGATATAGGGGATATGTTTCAAAATGATGTATCCCCTCGGTTAGATATTTTGCATGATGATTTAACGATAACGAACGATTTAATATTAGAATCCATTGAAAAAGATAGCGCGGGTATTGAAGAGGGGTTGTTGCGTGATAACGCGATAGTTTATATTGTTTTTTGCATATTGGGTGTGCTTTTGATTTATGTAACGATCAGGTTTTTAGTATGGCTGCTAAATTTACTTTGGTCATTTATAGCGAATTTTTTTTACTAGGGATTCGCTTGGATGAATATAACCTGTTGAAATACGGATGAAGGAGGTTGAGTAATGGACGTATTAGTAGATCTGTTTAATGATTTGGCTTTGGATGCGGCTTTAACATCTCTGGTCGAATCTTTGTCAACTCAAATGGCCGCGCTGCTCCCAATTGGTATTGGTTTGATGGGTATTTACGCAGCGCCTAGAATTATTAAGCGCGTTATACATACCTTCTTGTAATGGCTGGTAGGCGCGGAGTGGTGAAAGCCAGGTATTTACTACCTGGCTTTATCTTGACATTTATGATTATGGTACTGATAGTGATTTTTGGCTTCCCGGCGGCCGTCGGCGCCGATGACGGCGGGGATGTGCTCCCCGGTTTTTTAAGCGGTATTGATTTTGGCGTTGTGACTGATTTTATCGTTGGTCTTATTGTACCGGATGAAAGTTATTGGTCTGGCAAGTTTGACATGTTAAAGGCTACTTTGTATGAACGGATTCCATACTCGTATTATTTGGAGATAATATCAAAGTTATCTTTGATCGACGCCGCCGACGTCCAGTTGCTTAATTTTGATAAATATGCCGATGTTAACGGCGTTGAATATGATTTCCAGTTTTCGCGGTGGCTAGGCGGCTATGTTCCTTATGTCAGAGGCATAATTACTTTTATTGTTGTGGTATTTATGGCTTATTATAATATACGGCAGATTTTATATTTAATTCGTGGCTCGGGGTATGAGTCTAATAACAAAGGATAGTTTATATGTTGCTGAAATTGATTTTTGATCCGATATTTTCGTTGCTGAATCTCATTTTACAGTTTATTCCAAAAATGGAGTCTGGCGAGTATTTAGTTGATATTTCGGGTTATGTTGATGTGATTGTTTTTGTATTTGTATTTTTCCCGGCTTCGCTGTTTACCGCTTTAGTCGGTAATGTTCTTTTCTGGTTGGAGGTTCAGCTGGGTTGGTCGGTTATTGAGTGGATATATAAAAAGATTCCGGGTGTGTCGTAATGTTAAAGATATTTAAAAAGATGATTAGCGGCTCGGCTGCCGAGGTGTCGCGGATCTCGTCTCAGGCTTCGCCGAAGCCGACGCCGACCAGGAGAAGTAAGAGAGCTGTTCAATTGCCTAAGACGCTTGATTTAATACGATGGCTTATAGTTGATATCTATCGATTTTTTAAGAATGGCAGACAAGCTCATTTATTTGGTATTTGGTGTTATGTGGGTATTTACGGCGGCGGGAAGACAATGAGCCTTGTTCATTACCTTGAGCGCATGCGGGAGCGATGGGGGGAGAGGATTTATATTTGCACCAATTTTTTTTATAAAGGTGAAGATTTTTCTCTTGAGAACTGGCGGGATATTTTGAAAGATTATGATCGTCCGGTAATATTCGCTTATGATGAGTTACAGAACGAATTTAACAGTCGAGATTATCGTAACTTTCCGATTCCGTTGATGGGTGAGCTTACCCAGAATAGGAAGGGCTTTGGCAAGCAGATTGTATATACTACTCAAAATTTTGACACAGTAGATAAAAACTTTCGCAACTTAACCACACAGGTAGCGGCTTGCCGCACTTATTTTGGGCGTCTTACCCGGTGTAAGTATTATAAGCGCGAGTACTACGAGAATTTAGTATCGACCATCAGTATTGAACGAAAGTTTCGTATAAAGCCGCTGCGGGTAGATTCTTTTGTTCAGTCGGATTATTTACGGAGCCAATATGATTCCTACGCCAGATTAAAAAGTGTCCGCCAGCT
>JAISWS010000067.1 GCA_031270725.1 Syntrophomonadaceae bacterium
CTTCCATGCTCAACGCTACCTGGTTACTCTCAGTTTCCAACCTACCCTCCCAGTCCAGCCCGCCTAAGCGGGCACACCACATAATCACCGCTTGGATTTTCTTCCATGCGGGGATTGAACAGATTCTGCTGCTGTTATTATTACTCAGTGAGCTAGCCATTCAATATGCAGTGGTCGGTTCGTTTTCCCACCAAAACATCACTATGTTCCGATCGTCATCCGGCCTTTCTAATTCGCACGATGGACGTCTTGAGATACCCCACCCTGTTTTGCTCCAAGTGGATGGTCCTATCTGCTCTTGCCCCGGCATGTCACTACTCCAATTTGCGCCAGCTACTCACACATTCTCAAGGATTGTATTAACGTAAGTATCAATCTTCTCCTGTGTTGCGTCCGGAAATTCGGCGTCAAACCAACCGAGATCGCCCGGAGCGTTCCATTTGCTTATTTCTTCGTAACCTTTAATGACGTATGCGAAAGGCGGTTTCGGAGTGTACTGTGTTACCACGTTGTCCGGCAGCTCCTGAAGTGGGATTTCATTATATTTCCAGTATCGGCCTACGCTACGCCTACAAAGACGACGGCTTGCATTTCCACGCCGTCAAGCGTGGCTGCGTGAGGCACTTTCCCCCAATAGCTTTTCTCGTAACACGAATCGTCTTGCCGTAGTCCGAAACGTCAATAGCAAAAGACGACTGGTTCTCAGGATGAAAAAAACCTGAATCCTGTTTGTGTTAATTCTATATTGATTTTCTGATTTACACAAATTTTATTAGGGGCTAGTAATATTCTTACCGTCAAAAAAAAATTGTCAAAAAAAAATAGTAATATACTTCTATTCTATAATATATTCTAAAATATTGTTTAGTGAAAATGGATTAACAATATTTATATTGCTTATATTATAATTATTGTCTCCATTATAAAAAATAAACTTTTTACTTATATTCTTATGATATATTTTTTCAAAATTATGAATACCCTTCATAAAATGTTTAGTGAATGTTTCTGCTGACTTTATTTCTATAGGTAACACTGAATCTTCATGTTTAATCAGTAAATCAACTTCGTTACCATGGCTGTCACGGTAGAAATATAACTCTGGCCTTAACCCCTTATTAAAAAAACATTTTAAAATATCGATAATAATTAAATTTTCATATAAATTTCCTCTTAGATAATGCGTTTTAGCTTTTTCAGCATCATCTATGCCTAATAAAAATGAGACTAGCCCAACATCGGTAAAATAAATCTTTGGCGATTTAATCAATCTTTTACTAATATTTTCAAAATATGGTAATAATTCTATAATGACATAAGAAGCCTTAAGCACTGAAATCCAATTCCTAATTGTTATGGGCGACACTCCAACATCATTGGCTAGTGATGACAAATTTAGAATTTGTCCAATGCGTCCGGCCAATAAATTGATAAATTTTTGAAAAATAGATATATTTGTAATATTTATCATTGAACGAACATCTCTTTCTATATATGTTAACAGGTAGCTATTATAAAAATGTCTTGTTTGAATATTATTAACATATAGTCTCGGAAAAAAACCACTAACTATCAGTTCAAATGGAGAACGAATCAAATTTGAATAGCGTAATTCGTTGATCGATAATGGCCAAAGAGTTAACATTGCTGTTCGGCCTGCCAAAGACTGATTGATAGCTTCATGCAATAGTTGTTGTCTACTGCCAGTCAAAACGAAACGACCGGTTGTTTGGTCCTGATCTACCAAACCTTGTAAATATGACAGTAAAATTGGGAGCCGTTGGACTTCGTCTAAAATTGCCCCCTCGCTCATTTGACCGAGAAAATTTCGAGGATCAATTTCCGCCGCTGCCAAGGTATCCGGATCCTCTAACGAATAGTAAGGCTTATTAGGAAAAACGTTCTTAACCAGCGTCGTTTTTCCAGACTGCCTCGGCCCTAATAAAGTTACGACCGGAAATTCCGTTGCTGAAACAAGTAATTCATTGGCCATATTCCGTTCAATCATTTTTTTTAAGCCTTTCTTCTAAATTGACTTTATATTTATTCTGTTTCTCAGGATGAAAGAATATGAATCCTGTTTTGTGTTAATTCTATATTGTTTTTTTAATTTACACAAGTTTTAATTTTTTTCTTTAATATCAATCAATTACAACTAAATCGTAAGAACACAACTACCCTACCGGATTTTCTTGGCCGACCGTTTAGAGTTTTAGAAGCAATATCAACAACTTTAACAACTTAAGCAAGGTGAATTTTTTCTAGATTTTTAAAAAATACGAATCCAATAAGTTTATAAATGCAATATATAGTGTAAGTTTTATACTTATATTAATGTTTATATTAATTCAGTTGTTATCTATTGTTCTGTTAGTATTTATAATTATAGATCAATTCAAAGAAACGAATAAATATAATATAGTTGAAGATCTTATTGCCACTTCTGAAGGAAAGTATGTTCAATTCAAGGAATCCAAATTTCTCTTTTTTTCGGGTTAGGCTGCGAGAATTTGCTTGACATTAAGGTATATTTGTTGCTCTTTGAATATAAATATTTCACCTTCACTTTATAATTTTCAAATCGAAATTCGCCCTACCCTTATCAATGAATATCCTCATGTGGCCAGTTTTTTTCAGCAATTATGAGAGTTGTGGTAAACTTCCTAAAAAAACTAACACTCCGAATTAAGAATATTAAAGCAATAAAAAAGAGGGAGATAATGTCAGTTGAAGAAGTAAAAAATTATTTGGCTCGTTGGGGACGTCAGAACGATGTCATTGAATCGTCACATTCCACTGCTACAGTGGCGGAAGCGGCAGCTGCCTTGGGCGTGGAAGAGGCTCATATCGCTAAAAGCATTTCTTTGCGCAACAGAGATGAAGTTTTTGTGGTAGTTTGTGCCGGAACCGCAAAAATCGATAATCGAAAGTATAAGGAAACCTTTGGAATTAAGCCTAAAATGCTTAGACCTGAGGAAGCGTTTGAGAAAACGGGACACATGGTGGGCGGTATCTGCCCTTTTGCCCTGCTACCATGGGTGAAAGTATATCTTGATGAATCCCTAAGACGGTTTTCCACCGTTTTCCCCGCCTTTCCCCGCCTGTGTCGCCGCCTTTCCCCGCCTGTGGCTCGGCCAACTCGACTATAGAGTTAAACTGTGATGAGCTTTATGAATATTCTGCCTGTGAACAATGGGTAGATGTCTGCGCCTGATAATATAGAGTGGCTATAGTTAGTTAGGATTCGCCAATCTGCTGTTTCTAACCATTTTAATAATACCAAATTCTTCGAAAAAGTTGCTATTATTCCAGTTATTGAAATTAAAGAACCTAATGATCAAAAATTACTTCCATTATTTCCGATAGTCATATTTGCCTCTATGGTAATGATAAGTAATGAAGAAAAAAAAATACCGTAAATAATTATATAAAGAAAAATTTATTTGTCAACACCTGGAAAGCTCTTTGAGTAATAAAGTTAGCAATTATGAAAGAGTTTTTAACTCAAAATTTGAAAGAACCCAAACCCGAGACATAAACATGACAATAATAAATCATTGATAAGACACAAATTAGATGTTATACAATATCAAATATATTAATATGGCTGTATTACTATTAAAAATAGAATAAAATGGCAATTTGTCTGCCTAAAGTCAAGTTAAGTCCGAAAAACTTACGTCGCCAAAAAAATGCTACCAGCTAAAATAGAACATGCGGAATGTCTGATACGAAGTATCCCAGAAGATGAAATGCGACCCCAGATTGCCCCACATCTCTCAAATCAGCTCAGTCGCAGTTTTGGGCTTCACAAGCCCGTGGTCGAGGGTAAAGGCTATGCTGTCTTCCCATTCTCCCTTTGCAAGCGACTTGCGCAGACCGCCCATTCTATTCTCCATAGTTTTCTGCTTCTGTCTATTTATTCGCTTACGGTCGAGAAATAGTTTTACTCTGCTTGTGCTTCTGTCTATGTATTCGCTTGCGGGCGAGAAATAATTTTACTCTGCGGAAAATATTTATGAGAATAAAGAAAGCGGGCTTGTCGCCCGCCATCCGTGTGTCATTCAGTCCGCTTCACGACCCATCTGCCGTTTTTTCTTGACCCCTTGCGGGACAGCAAGCCTTTTCCTTTGAGGGAGCGGATAGCGGCTTGCGTTGTCCTAAGCGATTTGCCAACCGCTTCCGCAATATCTTCTTGACTGGCGAAAGAATGTTCTTTCAGAAACTCCAGTATGGCGATTTTTATTTAAAGAGCAATTTATCCCGCAATATAACCCGCAATTTTTGCGAGATAAATTTGCGGTTTGCGGTTTACCAATCAAGGCGTCAAACGAATAGTTATCAGCCAACGGCACAATGATGCGGAACACAACGCCGTCAATCAGTTGCGGGGTTTTGCCGGAATAGATTTTTCCGTAGCGGTACAAATTGCGTACGCCGGAGCCAAGCTCGTCCGCCATCCATATATTGCGGAAGAAAGCGGCGATGATGGGGTTCTTAGGGTTCGGTCTGAAATTGTCCGGCGTGATCATATCCCCTGTCTCGGCCCGGTTGGCGTTAGCGGTATACATCCGGTCTTTTTCAATCACGAACTGCGCAATATACGAGCTGGAAAATTCACGATGCATCAGGCAGTTGACCAGCATTTCCCGGCTGATGGCGCTGCTTAGGTTGAGTCTTTTGTCGTCCTCAAGATAGAACTTATCCAACAGGTGCTTGGCGGCAAAGCCCATCAGCAAATCGTAGCTGTCAGTCAGGTTCGTTTCCACAATCAACCGGTCGTCGTAGCGGTCCATGTTGACCTTACGTAGCAAGGCGTCAGTGCGGTAAGCGGGAGACACGGATTTGATGACTTCATCGTAGCCGAGCAGCATTATCGCAGCGAAATTATAGCCCTTTGTTCCTGCTTCCAAATCCTCTCCGTAAAGCCCCGCACTGCGCAACAATTCGTTATCGGTCATCGACTTCCACGGGTGGTCTTTGAAACGGTTTACTGCCAACTGCCGGATACGGGGCAGCATGTCAAAGCGCAGATGCTCGTCCCGGACGTATGGGAAGACTTTTTTCTCGGTGAATATCCGTTGCTTGCGGATGTACATCTGAGCAATCTGGTTGGTTGCCGTCACTTTCACATCAGCATCATCCATGCGGTCGAAGATTACCTTTTTGAAGCTGTGAACCTCTGAACTTGGAGGGATGTGAACGCAGATTATCTTTTTTTCCTTGTAATCCAGAATCTCTGGGGCAAGATAGACGGTGGGAGAGAGTATAGTCGGGTTGCTCACCATCGAGATGAAGTTCTTAATAATGTCCTGGGCGGCTTTCGGCGGAACGCCTAAAACTTCCCCGTTGTCCATCACGCCGAGGTAAATATCTCCGCCGAAACGGTTGAGGAAGGAGCACACGGTTTCGTATGTGTCGTCTTCCGCCTTGCCACCGTAGCGTTTGAACTCGACGGCGACCGTCTCGCCTACTGTGAGCGTAGTTTCAAATCTATTTATATCCATCGCTTTATTCTTTATCTCGATCCCTGATTTGCCCTTGCGGTTTGCGTCAGCTTTACGGCATCGCTTGGTACTACCTATATACCTTTCCGAAGTGAAAAGTTCTGGGAACTATGCCCTCCAAGCACAGCTTTTGCGCCTGGCGGATGGGCCCCTTCGCTTGGCTACCTCGTTAACAGTAACAAAATCCCCTCTCATTTGTCGATGGCTACAGCGGTTAAAACCTCAATTTTCAACTGCAAAAGATGGTTTCATTATATTCGTTTATACGTCAGATCGCAAGATGTTTTTTAAAGTAACTTGAAGAACCAAGCTGACCACAGAAAGCGACATTTAGAGCCGTTATCTTAAATTGTCGCGAAGACAATCCGCATCGACGCTTTTCAACACTACAGTTTTTTTTCGTGAACATATTTCTTGTGCGTTGTTTGCGTTTTGCCTAAATATAACGTCGCAAACCCGCTCATATTTTATGAAAGCTGTCATGCCGATATATCGGTTTCAGTTTTAAGGGCAAGCAAGGCATCGGTAAATACCCGATGCGCTTGTTGGTGGTTGCCGCCCCTAAGCCCCCGTAGGCGAACGGGCCGAAAATCGCCCCGTTCGTTCGGACGCTGACTCGCCCGTTAAGCCGCCGTTTTTCGGAGTCCACTGTCGGCTTGCGCCGTTCATTTTCCTCTGTTCGCTCCGGCTTCGCCTGCTTGTCCTGCCTACGGCGTTATGCTCAGTATGCGCTCGGCGTTGGCTCTCGCCAGGCCAAGTGCGGCGTGTTTTTCTTTGAGCGTCTTGTAATCGGAGTAGAGCCTTTTCTTCTCCGCAAGCGTAGCGGCGTACTCCCGCTTGAGCGAGTTTATCGACGGCAGCTTGCCCGTGAAACCCTGCCGGAATATTTTTCGCCGCCTAGCGGAGCGTCAGGTAGGCTCTGTTCGTCTCAAAGAAAACCGTATCCCAATCGCTCTTTTTGTATGCTTCCCAGACGCTTCGGGCGGATCCGTATGCGCCGATTTCCTTTTCGAGTTTGGCGATGCTTTTCAGCTTTTCTTCCGCCGCTCTGATGGCTTTGATGCGCTCGGAAAACTCGCTGCCGACGGCGGCACGGCGCTTCAAATCGTCATAGCTGTCGATGTTATTGTTGCGCAGCCAGATGAGGGTCGCCGTCATAGCCTTAACGTTGAATATGGTTGCCAATTGGCGGTATCCCTCGCCCTTGCCTTTGCGGAGTTTGGCCTGAATGTCGATCAGCGTATTTGGGGCGTAACTGCGCC
>JAISWS010000156.1 GCA_031270725.1 Syntrophomonadaceae bacterium
GATAGAAGATGAAAGATTTGCTTTTCAGGCAAGTTCTGCCTGAAGTTTCAAAACCGGCGCGCTACACCGGCGGCGAATATAATATGTTCAAAAAAGACTGGGCGTCCGCCGGAGTAAAAATGGCTTTAGCTTTTCCGGATGTTTATGAAATCGGCATGTCACACGTCGGCGGAAAAATTTTGTACGGATTAGTAAACGAAACCAGCCCTCATATTCTGGAGCGGGTTTTTGCGCCTTGGCCGGATATGGAGGCTGAAATGCGCCGTTTCAATATTCCTTTATATTCTTTGGAATCTTTTCAACCGCTCGACCGTTTCGACGTTGTGGGGTTTTCCTTACAGTATGAACTATCTATTACCAACGTGCTGAACATGCTGGATCTTGGGCATATCCCTTTATGGTCTTGGGAGCGCGGGGAAAATTGTCCGCTGATCATTGCCGGCGGCCCGGTGGCTTTTAACCCTGAACCTTTTGCCGGCTTTTTTGACTTATTTGTCATCGGAGACGGTGAAGAAGCTCTTTTGCAGCTCTTGGACACAGTCGCCGCGCGGGCTGATTTAAGCCGAGCGGAACTTTTGCTGGAGCTTGCGCAAATTGAGGGTTTTTATGTTCCTTCTTTATATGACGTTGTTTACGATGATGAAAACCATTCCATAACCAGGCGGGCTTTGCATGTTAAAGCCCCGGCCAGCATACGCAAACGCGCGGTTAAAAATCTGGATCAGGCTTATTTTCCCGTCAAACCGATTGTTTCCTATCTGGAAGTGGTACACGACCGCGCGGTTCTGGAAGTAATGCGCGGCTGTCAGGGAGGCTGCCGTTTTTGTCAGGCCGGTATGGTTTACAGGCCGGTGCGCGAACGCAATGTTGAGAGTTTAACCGAGCAAGCAGGGCAGCAGCTAAAATGCACCGGTTACGATGAGATTTCTCTGACTTCTTTAAGCACTTTGGATTATTCCGGCATTAAAAAATTAGTAGATAACATAACCGTAGCCCATACACCCAAAGGCATAGGCGTTTCTTTGCCTTCGCTAAGGGTGGATCGTTTTTCCATAGAACTGGCAGAACAGGTGCAAAAGGTACGCAAAACCACTTTAACTTTAGCTCCGGAGGCCGGCAGCCAGCGCCTGCGCGATATAATAAATAAAAATGTGACCTCCGAGCAGCTTTATCTGGCGGCCGAAGCCGCATTTAAGTCCGGCTGGCTGGCTATAAAACTGTATTTTATGATCGGCCTGCCGGGTGAAAATGAGGAAGATTTGGAAGAATTGCTTTGTATGCTTAAAGAAGTAAAACGCATCGGGAAGCAATTCGCCCGCCGCCCGCCGGAAATCAGAGCTTCCTGCGCTATTTTTGTCCCCAAGGCCCATACTCCTTTTCAATGGCAGCCGCAGGTCAGGACGGAAGACGTCAGTTTAAAAAAAGCCGTTCTCACCAAACATAAAATTAAAAATATTAAACTCAGTTTCCATGACAGCCCTACCAGCCGCCTGGAAGGTCTGATAGCAAGAGGCGACCGCCGTATGAGCCCTCTGCTGTTTAAAGCCTGGCAAAACGGATGCCGCTTTGACAGCTGGACAGACTTTTTTAATTATGAAAACTGGCGGAAAGCATTGGATGAGGCTGATTTTGACCTGGAGAATATTATTTACCGGCACCGTGCGTACGACGAAGACCTTCCCTGGGACTTTATCGATATCGGAGTCAGCAAGGATTATTTACAGGAAGAAGCCGAACGCTCTTTAGCCGGAGAAACCACAGCGGACTGCCGCTATGACGGCTGCAATAACTGTAATGTCTGTACGGCGCTGAAAATTGATTTAGATATAAAGGAGACCGGCACATGCGTTTAAGATCAGAATTTTATGTAGGTCCGGAATTGAAATTTCTCTCGGCTCTGGATATGATGCATTTGATGGAAAGAAGTTTGCGCCGGGCCGATATTCCATACGCTTTAAGCGAAGGCTTCAATCCCCATATTAAATTGTCTATGGGCACAGTTTTACCGGTGGGCCTGTGGGGCAAAAAAGAATATATGGATATGGAACTGAGGACCGCCATGGGAGCGGACGTTTTTACAGACCAGGTCAACGCGGTTCTGCCTCCGGGCATGTTCATAAATAAATCCATAGTCCTGGCTGATTTTCAGCCCGCTTTAATGAAGATAATAAACGCCGCCTCTTATGGCTTCATATGGCCGTTTTCCGGTGATTATTTCACAAATCTGGCGGCTGAGCTTATGGAACGCCCCACCTTGATGGTCAAAAGCCGCGGCAAAAAAAAACATATTGACAAAGATTTAAAAAAAGGTATTTATAAAATTGAGTGTAAAATTTACGATAATGTAGAATATGTAAAGACGCTGGTCGCCGTCGGGGATCCTCTTAATATCAGATACGATGAAATATTGGATTTATTTGTTAAATACGGCGCTTCAGCCGGGTCATTAATAAATGTTTACAGAAGTGGTAATTATATTTTCAAAAACGGGGAGCTTTTTTCCCCTATGCCTTAGAAAGAAGTTAATTTCATGACGCGAAATATTATTGCGGAAGTTTATCCCTGGGAATCCCGGGTGGCTATTGTCGAAGATGGCCGCCTGACGGAAGTTTTCTGGGCTAATCAGGATGAAAGCGTAGGTAATATATATAAAGGCCGGGTAAAAGATATATTGCCGGGGCTGTCGTGTGTTTTTATCGATATCGGGCTGAACAAAAACGCTTTTTTATATGCCGGTGATATTCAATGTTCCGAAAAGCATAAGGGAGACGGCGCTTTCAGTTCATTAAAAAATGGGCAGAATATCATGATTCAGGTAAAAAAAGAAGCTTTTTCCGAAAAAGGCGCGCGGGTAACCGGCAACATCACTATACCGGGCCACTATTTAGTATTGCTGCCCTTTAGCAATGATATTTCCATATCCCGTAAAGTCACGGACGACGCCCGCAGAGAGCAGCTGCGTGTTTTGATGAACCGCTACAAACCCGATAATCTTGGCATTATTATGAGAACGTCCTGTCTGGAAGGCAGCGACGAGGAAATTCTGGCGGAACTCAGACAAATTATGCTTTTATGGGAAGATATAAAATACCGTTATTTAAAATACAAAGCTCCTTCGTTAGTTTTTGAAGATATGGATTTCTTCGAGCGGATACTCAGAGATTACCTGGACAGCGAAGTGTCAAAAGTCGTTACAAACGATGAAAGGCTACTGGCTAAAGTAACTGCCCACATTAATGATAAAAATTACAGCCATAAAACAAACGTATCCTTTGAACAAGGCGCGCTGTTTGAAATGTACAACCTAGAAAAGCATATCCGCCGTGCCATCCGCCGTAAAGTATGGATGAAAAGCGGTGGTTATCTGGTATTTGACGAAACGGAAGCCATGACCGTAATTGATGTCAACAGCGGAAAATTTACCGGCAATAAAGATTTTTCCGCCACCGTATTTCAGCTGAATTGCGAAGCGGCGGCGGAAATACCGCGCCAGCTCCGGCTGCGCAGCATCGGAGGCGTTATTCTCATCGATTTCATAAACATGAAAGATCCGGCACAGGAGCAGGAAGTAATGAAAATTTTCAGAAACGAACTGGAAAAAGACAAAGCTCATACTAAAATAATCGGCATGACCGGGCTGGGTTTTCTGGAAATGACGCGCAGGAAGTCCCGTTATGGAGTTTTGGATTTTTTTTCTAAAGAATGTCATGTATGCAACGGACGGGGGCGGACTTTAAATATTTCCGCCATCACCTGTGAAATCAAGAGGAAATTGGCCGGGCTGGATTATCTGGAAACTCCTGAAATCATCTGTGAAGTCAACCCTCATCTGCAAAAATCATTCACGCAGGATGAAAAACATTTTCAATACCTGGAAGAGCATCTTGGAAAACGGATTAAAATAAAATACAATAATGAGTTGGAAATAGCCTCTTACAAAATATACGCCAACGACATTTCAATGCGCTTATAACTTATTGAAGGCATCCGCTTAAAAGCGCAGTAATTTCAAAATACTGAGCGTGTTGACATAAATATAGATTTGCTATACTATAGCCATAGAATGCGGTTCTGAACGGGCCGTCAAAAACGGGATTGTGGCGGGGAGACAGCGATATCATTGCAAAGAGCGCGGATACAATTACAGTGAGGGCGAGAACCGCACAAACGACAAAGTGGCAGCCAAGAAAGCGTTTTGCGTATTGCTTTGCCCAATGGCAAAAGGATCTTTCAGGCTGATCGGGCGCATCCTAAGAGCCTGTCAAACATCGCCGCATTAACAAAGAAACAAAAGCGAGTTTGGCAGCTTGCAAAGTATTGTGGATTTTGCGTCCACAATTTTTCCACAGCAAACGATAATTTTCAGGCCAACCAAAATAACGTCCAATAATCTAACGTTTTGGAAGAACAGCGAATGTATGTAATTCACTGTTTTTTACTAACTCGACACTTGCTCCAATGAGTTGCTTCACGCTATCGGAGAAATTTTTCCCGGTATAACCGCCATCCGCCAGAACTTTCAAGCACTTTGACCAACAAGGCGTGGCATATCCAACCATTGATATTGCTCCATTCCGGCCGGTTACGTCTGCTGTGCTGACAAACATCGCGTGGGGCAGGCCAAGAACGCCAACCGCTATATGGAACGCCCGGAGTTTTTTCCCGCGTCAGAGCCTTTTTCTTCAGCGGTATCCGTGTTTTTGACGCTTTTGGAATCAACTGTTATCATAGCCGTTTGCCGTCCGCGCCCGTTTATGAGCCGTTCGGGCTCAACCATCTTACGCAAGATGCGGTCAAGGACGCTGGCTTCACCGTCTTTGGCCGTTCTCCAAGCATTATAGTGACAGCAGCAAATTTTCCAGTTCGGAAAACCATGCGGCAGAGATTTCCAACGGCAGCTTTCAAGCAAGCGGTACAGTACGGCGCAAAATATATAATAATAAGTATCTGCGCTTCGCGGATATGTTTTTTTCGCCGTTTCAAACGCGTATTGTTTCAAATTGTTCCCGCGTTATGTCACTTGGATAACTTGCCCTCATTTCCTCATTCCTCGCTGTGTTTTACTGTAATTATATACTGTTTGAGCAAATTTCTGAAAATTTTGGACAGGCTTTTAAACATTCCCATGATGAAAACGTTTTGTTTTGGTAATGCTTGATGCTTGTGCGTTACTCTTTAGCCATCGCCGCGTTATATTCCCTGCCCCAATCCTCCATAGCAATGATAATCGGGCGCATAGTTTCACCGAGTTCGCTTAGAGCGTATTCAACACGCGGCGGCACCTCGGGATAAACGGTGCGGGTCAGTATGCCATCCCGCTCCATGGCTCGCAAACTGTCGGTCAACACCTTTTGGCTGATTCCGGCGAGGCTTTTCCGCAACTCGCCAAATCGCTTGGGATCTGTGAGAATATCGCGGATGATCAGCAGTTTCCATTTACTTCCGATGATGCCCACCGTTGTAGCCACCGGACAGGCGGGCAAGTTCTTTTTAGCAATCATACGGTTATTCTCCTGTACTTCATATTTGGAACCAACATTCTTTTTTGCATATTTAATTCCAATGTAAGTATAACATAGTTTTAAGGGGATTTCAAAAAACAGACCCGCCACGCCAAAAATTTTTTCAGCCCGAAACCCTTGCAAATGCTGAAATCTAACAAAAAAGTGACTTACCTAATAAAAAAGTGCGTACTTTTCAAGTCATTTTTGGCGAGTATAATCATCATTGTGGGAAACGTGGATCCTCCGCATTACGAAAACCACAGGCTGTTTTGAGAATAAAACTAAACAAGGAGGCAATACGATGAGCAAACTCAATTTACACGGCGAATGGACGGACAAGACCAGAGGCTTCTTCGCGCCCAAAAGCGCGCAGGGCTATCAGTATTCCGCTACGGAGGCCGCCGGTTCCTGCGGCTCCTCTTGCGGAGCGGGCGACGACACGTCGAAAGAAGAACCAAAACCCAGCGCGTGCGGTTCCGCTTGCGGCGCAAGCGATGACAAATAAACGTGCGAGGAAACCGTTCCCCGGTTGGAGGTGAACTTTAAGCGGGGAACAAAGTCCTTAGAAAGTGGATTTGACTATGGATAAATATTTCGCCTTTCAATGGCACATAACCGACAGCTGCGACCAACGTTGCAAACATTGTTATATTTTCTCGGGAGACGGAAACTTTCCGCTTCGCGAGATGCCGTGGGGTGATATGCCGTCGGTGATCGACAACTGTGCGGAAATGTGCGCGAAACTGAGGCGCGTCCCGTATTTTTACGTCACGGGTGGCGACCCGATGCTGCACAAGGATTTTTGGCGTTTGCTTTCGCTTTTTCAAGAGAGAAATATAGCATTCAGCATTTTAGGGAATCCCTTTCACCTGAACGGAGAGATATGCAAGCGGCTGAAAAATTGCGGCTGCGAGCGGTATCAGCTTTCCCTTGACGGATTGCGCGATACCCACGACAAAATCCGAAAACCCGGTTCATTCGACGCAACTCTCGAAAAAATCGCTGTTATCCGCCATGCCGGTTTGCGCTGCATGATTATGACAACGGTATCCGGCGCGAACATCGCCGAGCTTCCGGCGGTTATTGACGTGGTTGTAAATCACCGCGCGGACGTGTTCGCGTTTGCCCGCTACTGCCCGACGAGCTTTGAAAAAAGCGCGCACATCAAGCCGGAAGAATACCGCGCCCTGCTCGACGCATGTTGGAACAAATTTGACGAGTACAAGAACAGCGGAACGGTATTCAACCTCAAAGACCACTTATGGACGCCTTATCTGCACGACAAGGGGATTTTCAGGATACCCGAAGGCTTGGACGACCAAATGATTTACGACGGCTGCAACTGCGGGATTTCGCATTTGACGATACTCCCAAACGGCGATATTTACGCTTGCCGCCGCATGGACAGCGTGGTCGGGAATGTGTTCGCCGACAGGCTTGCCGATGTGTTTTTTGGTGAGAAAATGGACGCATACCGTTCATTTGAAAAATTTGAAAAATGTTCAAAATGCGAACTGCTGCGTTTTTGTAGGGGCTGCCCCGCCACAGCGTATGGGTACACACGTGATTCGTACAGTGCAGACCCGCAATGTTGGAAAGAGGTGGGCTGATATGGACGCAAAAACCTGTATTCAAAAACTGCGTCTTATCGCGAGCGTCACAATGGCGACGGTCGGTGAGGACGGCAGCCCGCAGGCGCGGATTATCGGCGTAATGCACACAGAAGATGAAAAGCTGTATTTCCTGACAGCGCGCGGGAAGCCGTTTTATCATGAGCTTTTGAGTGAAAAGAAAGTCG
This sequence comes from Syntrophomonadaceae bacterium, assembly GCA_031270725.1. GTDB lineage: Bacteria > Bacillota > Syntrophomonadia > Syntrophomonadales > Syntrophomonadaceae > JAISDD01. Next base: position 7,303 of record JAISWS010000156.1, read on the forward strand.
CTGTTTTGGGGCTTTCCCGCTTTAAGGAAATGATACGGTTGAATGGCGCGCCGGAGCTTTTGCCCAAAGAAGAACAAGGCAAATGGCTCTCGCTGCTGTTTGAAGAAAATCCGTATATGGCAAATGTTTATCCCGGCGAAACAAGAGAAGTGCTTGAAGTTTTTTGTATTCGGCATGGAGAAATCGAGTATTTCCACCTTGGTGTGCGCCCTATTGTGCGGGAAAGCTATACGATTGGGAACGGCGTATTGTGTGAGAAATTATTATATACCATAACGGATGATTGTAACGGCTGCGGAATATGTATGCGGCATTGTCCTCAAAGTTGTATCAAGATCGGCGTACCGTATTCCGTTGAACAGGCGCATTGTTTGAGGTGCGGCGCGTGTATGGAAAATTGCCCGGTAGCCGCCGTCAAATACCGAAAGGAATAGCTGATGAATGAACCGGTAAAAAGCATTATGGAACGTCGGAGCATACGGAAATACAAGCCGGCTCAAATTCCGAACGAAGAATTAAACCTCATTTTAGAAGCGGGGATGTACGCCCCGAACGCGTATGGGTATACGCACAATTCATACGGCGCGGATCCGCAATGCTGGAAAGGAGTAGTTGCCCTGCATGATTACTATACAGGGAGAAAACGATGGGAATGAACAGAATGAAGGGCAAAGGTATGAGCAGAAAAGTTGCTACGGTTTTGACGTTCGTAATCGCGCTGTCCGTATTCGCGTCGGGTTGTGGCGGTTCTCTCTACAAACCGGATGTTAGTGCCTATAAGGATGGAATATATACAGGCAAAAGCAGCGAGGACGACAAGGGCGCATACGGAGAGGTGACGATTACCATAGCGGGTGGCAAGGTTACAGACTGCTCCTTCGTCACATGGAAACAGGACGGAATAATCAAGGATGAAAATTACGGCAAGGTCAACGGGGAAATAACAAATCGAGAATATTACGAAAAAGCCCAACTTTCCGTGGACGCGATGGAGCAATACGCCCGACGATTTGCGGAATCGGGCTACTTGTCAGAAGTGGACGCGGTATCCGGGGCAACGATATCCTACGACCAATTTCTTGAAGCCGCGCAAGACGCGTTGGAGCAATAGAGTATATGCCGAGAGAAATATTCATATAAAGCGATGGAGTATGTGCCATGAATGAAATCATCAGATGTATGCTCGAACGCAGGAGCATACGGAAGTACAAACCGGAACAAATCCCGGATGAAGAATTGAACGCTGTTCTGGAAGCAGGGCTGTACGCACCGAGCGCGGGCGGGCGGCAGTCGCCGCTCATCGTCGTATGCCAAAACGCCGAAACAAACGCTGCTCTCGGAAAAATCAACAAGGCGGCGTTTCGCGGCAGGATGTCCACGGGAAACGTGTATGTTTCAAAAGACCAACCGAGCATTGCGGACGATGCGGGAATTGCAAGCGGCTTTTACGGCGCCCCCACCGTCATAACACTGTTCGCACCGGGGAATTTTCTCTATTCCGAAGCCGATTGCTGCATGGCGGCGCAGAACATCATGTTGGCGGCCCATTCGTTGAGGATCGGCTCTTGTATGATCGCCCGCGCCAGGGACACGTTTTCAAGCGAGCTTGGGCGGCAACTCATGGAAGAATGGGGCATCGGCAAGGAGACGGAGGCAAAATTCCATGTCGTATTGGGATATGCTGACGGAGTGCGGCCATCGCCAAAGCCACGCAAGGAAGGCCGGATTAAAAGAGTGCTGTAATCATGACCACCACTTCAAGTGGTGGTTTGTTAGTGTACCCGGCATGGGGCGATAACTAGGCGGTGGAAGTCCGCTGCAGGCATGGCAGTAGGAACTGTTAGCCGAAGGCAAGGGAAATTTATAGAGATAACCCTTGCGGTAAGTTGTAAAATGAATTGCCCAAGCCCATAAAAAAAAAGACCCATCCGGGGTCAAAAACCGTTACACTAAAGTTGCAAAACAAAAAGCGACGGAGGCAACGGCGGATGGGCCAAAGCAATGATAACACAGTGCGGGCGAAATGGAAACATCTAAGCGAAAAAGAGCGGTATAAAATCGAGGCGTTGCGCAAGGCGAGGCACACAACACGCGAGATCGCGGCGCAGCTCGGGCGGGACAGGAGGACGATAGAGCGTGAAATCAAGCGCGGGAGCGTAACGCAAAGGGATAGCCAATGGCGGGACAGAACCGTGTACCTCGCCGACGTTGGGCAGCGTGTCGCGGAAGAAAACACCGCGAACAAAGGCAAAGGCTTGAAAATAGGGCATGACCACACGCTCGCCCGCCACTTGGAGAAACGGATCGGCGAGGACGGGTATTCCCCGGACGCGGCAATCGGGGAGATCAAAGCCAAGGGTTTGAAGTTCCAAGTGACGCTCTGCACAAAGACCGTGTACAACATGATAGACAGGGGCGACTTCCTTAACATAACGGACAAAGACATCCCCGTGAAACGGGACGGGAAGAAGCCTAAATACAGGAAGACCCGGAAAGTCGCCCTGAACAACCTCAAAGGGCGGAGCATAGAGGAAAGGCCCGCCGCAATCGAAAACCGCGAAGAAAGCGGCCATTGGGAGATGGATCTGGTCGTGGGGAGCGGGAAAGCCTGCCTGCTCGTGATGACGGAGCGCAAACACCGGGAAGAGCTGATATTCAAGCTGCCCGACAAGAGACAAGACAGCGTGGCGGCGGTGCTTGACCGGCTTGAGAGGAAGCACAAAGGCCGGTTCAGAGAGAGGTTCAAGAGCTTTACCATGGACAACGGCAGCGAGTTTTTGGACAGCGCGGGACTTGAGGCGTCCTGCCTGAAGCCCAGCGACAAGAGGACGATCTGCTACTATGCCCACCCGTACAGCGCCTACGAGCAGGGCAGCAACGAGAACCAAAACAAGCTCATACGCTGATTCATCCCCAAAGGAATGGACATCGGAAGTCTCAAGTAAAGCGATCTCAGGTGGATCGAGCAATGGATGAACAACTACCCAAGAAGAATGTTCGGGTACAAATCGGCCAACGACATGAAGAACGCGGCTTAGTGCAATGGATAAATATGGTGGGCAATTAAACTTGCAATTTTCATAACCACAGGAAGCAAAATTTATTTATTGTATTTCGACACCAGCGTGCTAAAACCCGAGTTTGCCACTTAAAAAATGAAAACGAAACAGCTAAAGGCTGCGTTTACGTTGATACGACGCCTTTTCACCCGGAAACAAGCCGGTCTTGGAGTTTGAGAAAATGTACCTACAGGACGTGACTACATGAAAATCTTCGTGCTTGTTTTTATGCTTTTC
>JAISWS010000171.1 GCA_031270725.1 Syntrophomonadaceae bacterium
CTGTACATGATCGAAAAGCATATCGGGCAGAGTATTTCTAAAGAAGAATTGCCGGTTAATAAAGCAGTTAACGCTCATGAGGAAGAATATTTTTGGCACAGAATGTTACGCGCTACCAAAAACCCGGAAGCGGGAAACCATTCCGACGAATTTTATAAACATTTGGCCGGTAAATTTTTATCCGAGCATACGGCAGTCGATTTAGTGGCTACCTTCTTGCGGTTGCTGGATGAACCAACCCCTAAGTTTGAAATTGTAAATACGGGCTTTGAAAATCAGCATCATAATAAAAAAACGGATACTAAAACCCGAAATAATAAGGGTTATATCAGTAAAAAAAACAACATACCGGCTCAGCTTAATGAAACTGTTATTATAGAACAGCCTTTAGGAAAAAGCGGAGGATATACTTCCAAACAAATTGTCGATTATATAATTGCCCATTCGTCGCTTACCGAAAACCTTATCGGAGATATTGAGGTCAACAATTCCAGCTGTTATATAGAGATACCTATGGATAGAGTAGATGAAGTGTATTCTGTATTTCATAATATGAACCGCAACGGACGCAACGCGTCAAGTTCATTGCCGCGCGCCCGCGCAAGATATGGCCGGAATAGCTGATTTTTTCATGATTGGCCGTAATATGAATAAATGCCGCCATAAAAAAACGGATTATTCTGTTTTTTTATGGCGTTGCCGGATACAGCGGCGCGGCTAGTTCAACTGGGATTTAACCTGCTGTATTTCTTGCGGGCTTGCGGCCGCGGCCGGTTTATAAAATCCTTTTTGGTTGGCTATTTGAAATAACTTGAATTGGGCTTGTTCATCCGCGTTTCTTATCTGTTGAAGCGCCTGCCGCAGCTGCTGATCAGCGGTTTCCGTTATATAGCCCGCATATGTGGATAAGCTGCTATTGACCATAGAAAGAGTATCGTTGATCATTTCTTTATCAGTAAAATGTTTCAATTTTTCATCTCCTTAAACTAAAAATGACATCAGTTTAGTTCTGGTTTGTCCGGCAGACTGGGCCGATTGCTGGAACATTTGCTTTATTTGCGGGTCCTGACAGTTTTCGGCGTAGAAATTAAGTTTTTTTTCGGTAATTTCATGGCTGCCGATTAAATGTCTCAGATTTTGCAGTTCAATTTGATTAATGCTCAAAATAGGCGCTCCTTTCAATGAAATTAATTAATAACAATCATATTTTCCTGTTTATCAGGGTTAATTATACATGTTTTTAATGGATTAATAAGTTATAAATGTAATAATTTGGTTTTTTAAAAATGAGAAGGAGTTTTTAATTATGCGCGGATACTTTGAAAGGACGGCGGCAAACAGGCGGGAAGCGAATTTAATTGCGGATTAGTATCAGAATTTTATTGCGGAAAATTATTGATATTAAGAGCAAAACAGTTATTGCCGTAATAATCACGGCGGCTTGCCGGTAATTTCCATTGTAAACCTGCGCGCCGACCAGAGAGCTGATAAATATGCCCGGCATTCTGCCAATGATGGCGGGAGGAAAAAAGGAAGACCATCTTATGGGAGTGATTCCGGCCACAAAAGTGATAATGTCTTTTGGCAGGCCGGGTATCAGGAAAATCACAAATATAAACCAAGTCCCGCGGGTGCTATGCATAAGAGAGCTCCATTTTTCTATTTTGGCCGGATCAATGTAATTTTTTACGATGTGATAACCTAAGTTTTTGGATATGAAAAAAGCCAGTAAGCTGCCCAGAAAAATGCCTGCCGCGGATACTAAAGCCCCTAACCAGGCGCCGAACACATAACCGGCTCCGAACTGGAATAATTCGCCGGGTAAAGGGGCAATGACCACCTGAAGCATTTGCAGGATAACAAAAAAAGGTATCTTTAAATAGCCTAACCCTTCAAAATAATCCTTCAAAGCGTCCTGGTCTTTTATCAGGTATATCAGGCGCATCCCATATTGCTTATAAAAGTAAAAGCATAACGCCAATAAAGCTATAATCAATAAAATCCTTATAAGAGGAATTGTTTTTTTTTCCATTAATTAAATCCTTTTTAAAATAGCGGCGGATAAGATTATTAATAAAAATCGCTTATTATTTCGACCGGATGCTTAACCTGCGCTGAAAGATTATGAAGCCGAACCCCGTGCTTCAACTGCATTATGCAGCTGGGGCAATTAGTGGCGATAATATCGGCTCCGGTTTTTTGGGCGCTCTTCATTTTCCGGTCTAAAATTTTCATGGACAGGTCATAGTGTGTCAGGCTGAAAGTCCCGGATCCTCCGCAGCAACGCTGCGCCAAGTCCATTTCACGGTATTCGGCTCCGGGAATTCTTTGCAGCAGTTCCCGGGGCGCTTTGCTGACGCCCTGAGCGTTGACCAGATGGCAGGGGTCGTGATAAGTTATTTTCGGAGACGGTTCTTTTTCTGACGCGCGGGAACCCTCAGGTATTTTAATATTCAGAACTTCGATTAATAAAACGCATAAATCCATTACTTTTTCTGATAATTGACGGGCGGATTCTTCATAAGGGGAGCCGGCAAACAAAAACTCCAGATTTTTGCTTTCTAACGCGGAGGAACACGAGGCGCAGTCAGTGATGATATAATCAGGATCATATTTTTGAAATTCTTTTATGTTATGAATCATTAATTCCCGCGCGGCGCCTATTTTGCCGTTAGCAATATGAGGAAGGCCGTAGCATTTCAAATTTTCGGGAATGATTACCTCACAGCCGTTATTCACCAATACTTTGACAGTCGCCAAAGCGACGTCAGGGTACAGTACATTAGTGGCGCAGCCCAGAAAATAACCTATGCGCAGCTTTTTATCTTTTTTAGCCGCGTTGACCGGAGCTAACCGGGAACGGGCGGAACGGCTGGGAGCCGAAGTTAAAATTTTTTCGGCTTTACTCAGATCTCCGGGCAGCAGTTTAGTTAAGCCTATATTGCGAAACAAAGTCTGCAAGCCCAATTTTTGAGCGAACGACATACATTTGACGCCGGCGGCTATTAAGGACGGGTTGGTCCAAAATTTATCAAAAAGTAGGTCTTTGGCGGCATTTTTATTTTTATCATAGACATAAGAGCGGGCGGCGGCGTTGAGCTCGTGGATATCAATGCCGGAAGGGCAATTGACCGTGCAGGTTTCGCACAATAAGCAGTTGCTCAAATGCTCGCCTACTTGCCGGGAAGGGGCTACCTGGCCGTCTCTGAGCATTTGCACCATAAAAACATGGCCGCGCGGCGCGACCGTCTCATTTTTTATTTCTTCAAAAACCGGGCACACGCTGCGACATTTTCCGCACCGTACACATTTCATCAATTGTTTTTTGACCGCTGGAAGTTCTTTAAAATTCAACAATGTATACTTCCTTTCGAATGTTAGAAAAGTTTACCCGGATTCATCAGCCCTTTGTCATCGAAAACGCTTTTAACCCCTTGCATGTATTTTACGGCCGGACCATGTTCCAGTTCGGCGTATTGGCGGCGCACGGCGCCTACTCCATGTTCGCCGGTGGTTGAGCCTTGCAGCTCTATGGCCAGCAGGTGAATTTCATGAACTAATTGCTGGACTTTTTCTACCTCTTCCGGTACTTCCGGGTTTATTACCGGAGCGGTATGCACGTTACCGTCGCCTATATGCCCGTAATTAACCACCAGTATATCATATTTAGCGGCCAGAGCCCTGATTTGCCTTAAAGTGTCGGCTACTTTATCCAAGGGAACCGCTATATCTTCGCCGGCGAACACCCGCGTACCGTCCGCGCGCACTCTGGCAGCGGCGGTAGCAGTTACGCTCCGCCCTTCCCACAATTCGTTCATTCTTTGGGGATCGGTGGCCCATTCTACAGATACCGCCCTTTTTCCGGCTATTTCTTTGATGAGGCTGCCCTCATAATCGACGCTGGGAGGATTACCGTCCACTTCAAAAAGTAAGATAGCTTCAGCCCGCGGCAGATTGATTTCCGGCTTATATTGGTTGACCGCCGATATAGCGGAGCTGTCTAAAATTTCGATGCCGGAGGGAAGAATGCCGGACTGGTAAACATCCAAGACCGCGGCCGGAGCCTGATCCAAATCATCGAATACAGCCATAGCTATTCCGCGAGCCTTAGGTTTAGGCCAGCAGCGCAGGCGTATCTGCGTTATGATGCCTAAAACGCCTTCTGAACCGACCATCAGTTTGTTAAGGTTTAAGCCGGAAACGTTTTTAATGCACTTGGTTTTTTGACCGCCGGTTTTGATGATTTCACCGTTGGGCAGCACTATTTCCAGGCCCAGTATATATTGTTCCGTGCAGCCGTATTTCACGGCTCTGAGACCGCTGGCATTGTTGGCTACCATACCGCCTATGGTACACATCAAGCTGCTGCCCGGGTCGGGCGGAAAAAACAGGTTTTTCTTATTGAGTTCCTTATTGAGTTCCGCGTGAATGACTCCGGGACGGACTATGACCTGCATATTGGCTGCGTCTATTTCGTCGATATCGTTCCAGGAGGATAAATCAAAGACTATGCCGCCTTCTAAGGCGATACAGCCTCCGGTTTCTCCGGTACCGGCGCCCCGGGGTACTATTTTTATGTTATTTTCGTAAGCAAACCGCGTTACTTTCTGTACTTCTCCGGTTGAGCGGGGCATAACCACGGCGTACGGAGCTTTAGGGTGCAATTTGGTCAGAAAGGAACTGTCATAGGAATAATACATCAAATCAAGATCGTCGGTAAGGACTTTATCCTTGCCCAATATTTTTATCAATTCGGATTTTATTGCGCTTATTTCCATAAGCTGATTCCTCCATTTATTTTAAACAGTTAATTTGCGATACAGCTATTATAGCACAGAAAGGAAAGTGTTCGGACAGAAATTTATGTACGTGAAAAATGCGGAATGATTTATGGCCGAACCCCCGAATTTGACGTAACAAATTTATCATTCCACCCTTTGACAAACCAAGGTTCTGGCCCTTTGTTCGTCTGTTATATCAGTGCCGTATCCCGCTTAACCTATTCCAGTATTTTGTTATAGTTAATTTATCGTAATTTTTGATTGAATTCCCGTATACGGGCTTAAAATAAGCGTTATTTGCTTACAAAATATCACAAATTTCACCTTAAAGCGGAAATATACCCTTTTTTCCGAAAATAACAACTTATAGCCTGTATAATTATTTCAGTCAAGGGCTTATATTACCAGACCTAAAGACAGAGGGCCCTGATATAAAGAATGTTGCGCGTAAATGGTAAACCATACGCAAGCCTTGCTTTTAAGCCTTATTTCGCAGCCGTCGGCAATTTGACAACCGGGCGTTTAAATTTTTCTTTAAAAATTATTCCGGAAAGAGAATTTATAAAAAGGGCATGACGTAAAATATTAAAAGTATAGCTGTAATGTGAAACGGCATAGGTTATAATTGATATGATATTCGGTTGCGGACGCTTGTGTATTACAGAGACAAACGCCAGGCCGCGTCTGCATTCCGGAGAAGTTTGGGATTTACGGAATTGCTGGAAGGTGAGCGTTTTGATGATAAAATTGGCTTTCGGTCATGAATTCTATGATTTGGAAATAGAAGAAAAAAATTTTCGGGGTATTTTAAAAACTAATCCGCCGCGTATTGACACTGACAACAGGGAATTAATAAAGGAAGCGGTTTTAAACCCGGTAGGCACTCCCCGCCTGAAGGATTTGGCGGAAATGAAAAAGGCACGTTCAGCCGTTATAATTGTCAATGATATTACCCGTCCCACCCCGTATTACGCCATGCTGCCGCCTTTGCTGGAAGAGCTGCGCCAGGCGGGGCTAAGAAACGGGGATATAAAGCTGGTGGTCGCTTTGGGAATCCACCGTCCCCATTCGGAAGATGAAAACCGCAGGATATTCGGAGATGAAATCGTCTGTGAATATGAGATTTTGAATCATAACTGTGACGCCGATTTAACGACGGTCGGGGTTTTAAGCAACGGTATGCGGCTGGAGATAAACAGAACGGCTGCGGAAGCTGATTTGCTCATTACTACGGGAATGGTGGAGCTGCATTATTTTGCGGGCTACTCCGGAGGGCGGAAATCTATTCTGCCGGGTATCGCTTCCAGAAGGCTGATTGAAGCCAATCACAAAATGATGGACAACCCCAAAGCCCGTATAGGAAACTATAAAGATAACCCGGTAAATGATATAATGCTTGAAGCCGCTGGTAAAGCAGGAATTGACTTTATTCTGAATGTTGTTATGAGCTCCAGGGAGCAAATCGGACTGGCGGCGGCGGGTGATTTTCGCCGGGCCTGGCTGAAAGCGGTGGCGTTCTGTGAAGAGCAAAACGTTATTACCATAGAGAAACCGGCCGATGTAGTTATAGCTTCCGCCGGAGGTTATCCGAAAGATATTAATATGTATCAGGCGCAAAAATCTTTGGACGCCGCCCTGGTAGCGGTGAAAAAAGGCGGAACAGTGGTGTTGCTGGCAGAATGCGGCGAGGGGCTGGGGGAAGCCGCTTTTGCGCGCTGGATTGAAGAAGCCGCGTCTCCTGAAGATATAAACCGGCGCTTTTATCAGCATTTTGAACTGGGCGGGCACAAGGCTTTCGCGATATGTAAGGCTTTGGAGCATTGTCAGGTTATTTTAGTGAGTAAGCTGAATAAAAGGTTAACGGAAAAAATGTTCATGGAAGCTGAGGATAATTTACAGGCCGCCTATGAAAAAGCGTTGCGGCGACAAGGGGAACAAGCCGGAGTATATATAATACCAGAGGCGCCTAAGTTAGGAATTAAAATGCAAAATTAGAATAATTTATCAGGAAATAGTATCCTACTGCAACGGATAAGGTAAACATAATGGCGTATTCAGAATTGAAAAATTGGCTTGCGGCGGATAAGGTGCTGGAAAACGAGCCGCTGAAAAATCATACGACTTTTCATATCGGCGGGCCGGCCGATTGTTTGGTTCTGCCGGCGACGCCGGATGATGTCGCGCTTACTTTGCGCTACAGCCGCGACAGAAACGCGCCGCTTTTCTTTTTTGGTTTGGGCAGCAATCTTCTGGTAGGGGATAAAGGTATACGCGGCATAACTATAAAAATGGGCGGCAGGTTTACCGGCTGGGAAATACGTAAAAATGTACTGGAAGCCCGGGCCGGAACCGCCCTGAATATTTGCGCGGAAGCGGCGGCCAGAAATGCGCTGGGCGGCATGGAATTCGCGGAAGGTATTCCCGGCAGCGTGGCGGGAGCGGTATTTATGAACGCCGGAGCTTACGGGCGGGAAATGAAAGATGTGGTAGAAGAAGCCGAAGCGGTGGACGGCGACGGGAACAGGAAAATTTATACTAAAGAAGAGATGGATTTTTCATACCGCCGCAGCTGTTTTACCGCCAGCGGAGATTTGATTTTGAGAGTTAAAATAAGATTGTATAATGAAAATCCCCGTATGATTCGGGAACGCATGAAAGAATTAGCGCAGCTGCGGCAAAACAGACAGCCGCTGGGATATCCCAGCGCGGGCAGCGTTTTTAGAAGGCCGGCAGGATATTTCACCGGTAAACTTTTGGAAGAAATGGGGCTGAAGGGATACCGGGTAGGCGGAGCTCAGGTTTCGGAAAAACACGCCGGATTTATTATAAACACCGGCGGGGCCACGGCCGCCGATGTACGGAAACTCATTGCCGATATAAAAGCGAAAGTCATGGAGGAACGCGGAGTCGAGCTGGAAACAGAGATAAAAATGGCGGGAGAGTTTTAAAACAAGCGCGCTGGGAATGATTACGGACAAGCGGGCGATTTCAATAGAGGCGCTGTGATTTTATTGAAGCCGCCTGAAAATAGCAATAAAAAATCATAGTTGTCAGTAGCTTTACGTGATACAATGTCTAAGTGGGTAAATTTTATTTGATTTAAAAGGGATTTTATGCTTCCGGGGTTTAATGACAGAACGGCGTATTTATTATTTTTAATAATTCGGGAGTTTTTAATGGCTAAAAATTTTATTGTAGCTAAAGAAGGATGGATATTTGTAATAATACCTTTTTTATTTTTTGTTGTATTGCTGCTCAGCGGCCATACGGCCATGGCGGTAATTGCGTTCCTGTTGTCTTTGTTTTGCGCTTTCTTTTTCCGCAATCCCGTTCGCGTTCCTGCCCAGCAGGAAGGAACGATTCTCGCGCCAGCCGATGGCCGGGTTATGAGTATAGAGAAGGTTTACGAGGATAATTTCCTTAAATCGGAATGTTACCGCGTAAGGATTTTTTTAAGCATTTTCAATGTTCACATCAACCGGACGCCGATCGAAGGATATGTGGACTGGGTGAAAAGGCAGGGAGGATCGTGCATGGCGGCTTATAAAAAGGAAGCCGGCGAAATTAACGCGCGCAATTATGTAGGCATCAACTCTGATTACGGGCCTTTGCTGGTGGTGCAGATCACGGGGTTAATAGCCCGCCGTATCGTATGCTGGGTCGAGCCTGGAGATTATCTGGCTTCAGGACAGCGTTTCGGTTTGATACGTTTCGGCTCGTGTACGGAATTATATTTTCCTTTGGAAGCGGAGACGCTGTCCGCCGCCGGAGATAAAGTAAAAGGAGGCACTACGGTAATTGCTAGATTTAATGAGCAGTATGATTGCTAATTTAGTTACCATTATGAATATAATATTCGGCACTTTATCTTTGGTTTGCACGGTGTCCGGCGACTATAAAACGGCTGCCCTTCTGGTTCTTATCGCCGTGATACTGGATGGAATGGACGGACGCATCGCCCGAAAATTTGATTCCGTTTCCGCTTTCGGCAAAGAATTGGACTCGCTCAGCGATTTGGTTTCCTTTGGCGTAGCTCCCGCTATACTTATTTTTTCTCAGGTATTGCAGGCGCATTATCATATCTTAGGGGGTATAATTATCCTCGCCTATGTGGTGTGCGGAGCTTTGCGTTTAGCCCGTTTCAACATTATGAACGTCAGCGACTACTTCCTGGGGATGCCGATAACTATCGCCGGATTGCTGATGGCGGTTATCTCATTGCTGTCTTACGCTTTGCATCCCATGATAATAATGGTTTCCGTTCTGGCTCTGGCCGGATTGATGATAAGTAAAATAAAAATTGCCAAGCTGTAAATTTTTGCAGTGAGTTTATGGAATAATCTTATTCAAGGGGAAACGGCGCCGCCGCTGTTGGAACGCATAAGCCGTCAGGGCGGAGCGCGGACGCCCCGAAGAATATTCACAAGTTAGGATGTCCATTATGAAGGTTAAACATGAGGCTGGATTTTTAAGGTTTATGACAGTCATAAAGCTCTTTGTAAATATATTCTGGGCTTTTTATTCTTTAAAGTATAAAGCCTTATGGCGCAGAGAAGGCTGGAAAGAAAGAAGAAAAGCGGAGCTTTACATTGAAAAAGCGGCTTTGTTCAGGGAAAAAGCTATAGATTTAGGCGGGTTGCTTATTAAATTAGGGCAGTTTTTCAGCACCCGGGTCGATATTTTACCGCGGGCCTGCATTGATGAACTGGCTAATTTGCAGGATAAAGTAAGAGAAGTGGAATATCCGGTACTAAAAGCTTTTGCCGAAGCTCAGTATCAAAAGCCTTTGGCGGAAATATTTGCCGAGGTGGAAGAAAAGCCTGTCGCGGCGGCATCTTTGGGTCAGGTGCATAAGGTGGTTCTGCAAGACGGAAGCAGGGCGGTTTTGAAGATTCAAAGGCCAGGTATAGACCAGCTGATCGAAACAGACCTCAAAGCGTTAAAAAAAATAACGCAGTTTATAAAAAAATTCAGTAATTGGGGGCAGTTTATAGACTTTGATAAGATTTACCTGGAATTTGCCGCTACGGTAAAAGCGGAATTAGACTATGTGCAGGAAGGCAAAAACGCTGAAATCATAAAACAGAACAGCGGCGCCGATCCGGATCTGATTATTCCTCAAATATACTGGGATTACACTGCGGATAAAGTTTTGGTTATGGAATATGTGGACGGCATCAAGATAAACGAGCCGGACGCGCTCATCGCTTCCGGCGTCGATCCGGTTTTTATCTCGCATCGTCTGCTGCAAATTTATATAAAACAAATTCTTATAGACGGATTTTTTCATGCCGACCCGCATCCCGGCAATTTGTTCGTGGGCCGGCACAGTGAAATAGTTATGGTGGATTTCGGTATGGTAGGGACTATTCTTCCCGACACGCGCGATATATTGACGGACATGGTGTTTGCCCTGATAAACCGTGATTTTCATAAAGCGGTGCAGGATTTAAAAAAAGTTGGTTTCATCTCCAAAGAGGGCGACGATGATATTATAGCACGTACTTTGGGTATGTTTTTGGAGCGTATTTTAGGATCTCACGCGGATTTTACGCAGTCAGACCTTAAATTTCTGTTTAAAAACATGGAAAAACTGCTTTACGAACAGCCATTTCAAATACCAGCTAATTTTACTTTTTTAGGTAAAGCCCTGGGGACGGTTTACGGTATTTGTATTAAGCTCAATCCCGATATAAACTTTTTTGACGAGGCTAAACCTTATCTTGAGCAAGTGGCGCCGCAGGCGGAGAGTATCTGGAAAATTTTCAAGGATAAGACAGTTTTACTGGCTAATTCTGTTATCAACCTGCCTCCTCTGGCGGAAAGGGTAATGATTAAGGCTGAGCGGGGAGAGCTGGAATTTAACATATACTGGCCGGAACTGCGGAGCGATATTCAAACTGTCAGAAAAACTTTAAGAAGTCTGGGGTATATGATGGCCGCCTGTTTCACTCTATCCATAAGCGCTTATTTCTATGTGAATAATTTGATTGCTCAGGCTCGGTATATATGGGGTCTTACGTTGTTGTTCCTTTTGCTGTTTTTGAAAAACGCTCACGCGCGGACCCGACGCAATACGAGAAACAGACGGCGCTGAACCGGAAGGATAAACTGAAATATGACAGCTGAATAAATAAATTACGGAAAAGAAGCCTTTTTCTTTGGCTGCCGGCGTTTCATAAAGCGGTTACGCAGGGAAATACCAAAGGGAACTGTTCCCTTGACAGCGAAAAATAATATGATACCCTATTTTCAGAATGGCGGTAGCTGCGGAAGCTGCACGGATTATGGAAAATGTCTGGTATATGCCGCGTTATGGAGGGCGGATTTTAAGGGCGGGAGCTTTCCCGGAGCTATGAAAAAAGAGCGCGAATGTAGCGTTAAGAAAAGCGAGGATTTATGAATTATAATAGGTTTTTGATATCGCATAACCGTTTGAGCATGAATTGCCGGCCTTCGGTTTTTAAATTCGCATCGACTGCGGATATTGACAATTTGCCGGGCATTATAGGGCAGGAAAGAGCGTTGCGTTCTGTTAATTTCGGGCTATCAGTGGATTCGAACGCTTATAATCTTTTTTTATCAGGATATTCCGGAACCGGAAAAAAGTCTCTGGCTAAAAGCGCCTTATATGAAAAAGCCCGGGAAAAACCTGTACCTTCCGATTGCTGCTATGTTTTTAATTTTGAAGAGCCGGAATGCCCTGCCTTGTTGACTTTACCGGCCGGAAAAGGCAAAGAGCTGCAAAAAGATCTGAAGCTGTGCGTTGAAAAAATGCTGGTGCGGGTACTCAAGGCTTTTGAGGAAGATAAATATGATGAGAAAAAATCCCGTTTGTTGAATAAATTCAGCCAGCAGAGCAGCCTGATGTTTCTGGAATTAGAAAATAAGGCCAGAGAACAAGGATTCACCGTTACTAACAGCAATGGCGCCATTTCTACTATCCCTTTACAGGAAGGGGAAGTTCTGAGCCAGGAAAGTTATATGAATATGAGCGATGCCGAGCGCCATAAGTTAAGGGAACGGGGGCTTGACATTCAGGAGATTATAAATAAAACCCTGAGACATCACGAAGAGATGGAAAGGGTTCTGCAGCTGAATATGAAGAATTTGGAACAAGAAACGATACGTGAGGTTATCGTGCCGTTTTTTGCCAAACTGTTTGAAAAATACCGGAATTATGAACAAGTGGTATATTATTTGGAAGGGATACACAGGGATTTGCTGAGTAACGCCGATTTGTTATTGAGCCAGGGAGAAAAAGCTCCTATGAATATGTTTGTCGGCTATAGTCGCAGGCATTTCCTGCGCCGTTATCATGTTAACGTGCTGGTCGACAACTCGAAGCTGACCCACGCGCCGGTTATTTTTGAAGATAACCCCACTTACTCCAATCTGTTCGGGCATATAGAATATGAAGGAGAATTCGGCATTTTGGCCACCGACTTTTCTAAAATAAAAGCGGGCTCTATTCATCGCGCCAACGGAGGTTATCTGGTGCTGAATGTTTTAGACGCGCTGAAGATTCCATATGTCTGGGATACGCTGAAGAGAGCCTTGAAAAATAAACAGTTGACCATTGATAATCTGTCCAATTTGCTGAGTATAGGCAGCTCCAACGCTTTGCAGCTGAGTCCGGCGCCGACGGATACAAAAGTGGTATTGATAGGGGAACCTGTTTATTATTATTTGTTATATGAAAACGATGAGGAGTTTTCCAAATTATTCAGGTTACGGGCGGATTTTGACCTGGTCATGGACAGAAACCAAAAAAACATAAAAGCTTACGCGCATTTGATAAGTTCTCAGTGCCGGCAAAATAAATGGCTTCATTTTACTCCGGAGGCGGTCGCGGCAATAGTGGATTATGGCAGCCGTTTAGCTGATGATCAGGGTAAATTATCTACTCAATTCAATAAAATCGGCGAAATACTCCAGGAGGCGCATAGCTGGGCTGAAGCGGACAACAGCCCTTTGGTCGGCGGTGAACATGTCGGCAGGGCTTTGTCAGAGAACAGATACCGGGCGTCGCTGTATAATGAAAAAGTCGCCGCCGCTATTTTAGAGGAAAAGTTAATCATAAACACGGAAGGGTTTAAAGTAGGCGAAATAAACGGCTTGGCCGTGTATCAGACGGGAAGTTACAGCTTTGGCAAGCCGGTGCGCATTACTGCCAAGACTTTTATGGGAGAAAAGGGTCTGGTCAATATTGAGCGGGAAATCCAATTGAGCGGAAGAATCCACAGTAAAGGGATATTGACTTTATCCGGTTATTTGGGGTTCAAATATGCTCAGCATAAACCTTTGGCTTTATCGGCCAGCCTCACTTTTGAGCAAAGTTATGGCGGAATTGAAGGAGACAGCGCTTCCAGCGCCGAATTGTACGCGCTTTTATCCAGTTTAGCTGATATTCCGATAAGGCAGGGCATAGCGGTAACCGGATCCGTTAATCAAAATGGGGAAATACAAGCGGTTGGAGGTATCAATGAAAAAATAGAAGGCTTTTTTTCCATTTGTAAAGAAAGGGGATTGGATGGCAGTCAAGGCGTGATAATCCCGCAAAGTAACACCGATAATTTAATGCTGGACGGGGAAGTGGCGCTGGCGGTTAAACAGAAAAAGTTTTTTATTTGGGCGGTTAAATATATCGACGAAGGAATTGAAATACTGACCGGAACAGAGGCCGGAGAAGCGGATGAAAAAGGACGGTATCCAAGGGGCAGCGTTCATTACAGGGTGAACCGCCGGCTGGAGGAATGGAATTTATTGCGCAGAAATAACGGAAAAAGTACTTCCAGGACGATAAGGAGATAATATTTGAAGAAGAAAAAAATTATTTTAATAACGGCGGCGTTGGTCGCGGCGGTGTTCCTGGCAAGCGGGCTGAGCGGCTGCCAGGACGGCTGGAAGATATTCAGGGATCAGGATGCCAATGAACCACAGAAGCTGATTTATGTTGACGTATGTTTCAGTGAAAACGAGCATTTAACCGGTTATGTACATACTTTAGGAATAGAGCCGGAGGTAAAGATACTGGCCGGAGGGGCGTCGATAAATAATCTTTATAATAAACAAGGTGAAATTATAGCTTCTTTTAACTATCTGCGGGTCAACTACATAAAAATAATACCTGAGCCAAACGATGAAAGCAATTAATGCTGTTTTGGCTAAAACAGTTTTTCAACATCAGCGTGAACGGGCGCGCCTGAAGGATGGCCATTACGGAGAGTGAAACAACGCAATAGTTTGTCTTTGGGAAATATGTCCGCGTTTTTACTTGCCTGTACCACGCATAGGGGGTGCAATGGCGGCGTCATTGCACAATAAATTAAATCCGGCAGGAACATTAAATGTTTGTCCGCTGCGGCTGAGGGAAATAGTTGCCGGTGCCAGGCATACAGTGCGATTTCAGGGAATTGCCGTTTTGCTTTAAGCATGGGATATAACCGTCAAAAAGTGCTAAAATGTTAAAAGCGGGAATATATGTAAATGGGTTTGCCTGTTGCCGATTCACGACGCAAGAAAAAATATACCGCGTAACGCAGATTATATTAATTAAAAAAATAGTGGAACAAAAAAGAATAAGCAAGTTTTATCTGTTATTTATGTATAATTAGTATATACATATGAAGCAGATGAAAAAACTGAAACGATGTGACGTATTTTATGAACCAATGTGAAGAATTGACCATTAATAATAGCCGGGGTCTTAAACTGGCGGCGGTATCTTTCATGCCCGCTGTTTGTAATTATGTGGTGATTATTTGCCACGGTTTCAAGGGGGCCAAAGAAAACAGCGGACGTCTGCGGCGCTTTGCTCCCAGGCTTAACCGGCTGAA
>JAISWS010000002.1 GCA_031270725.1 Syntrophomonadaceae bacterium
GGTGTTTTTCATCATTAACAGTTAATCCGTGTTAATTCATTATAGCATAAGCCGGAATATTTGCCACAGAGCTATTTATTTTAAATGTCGTTACGCGCGGAAACCTGTCGCGTTGACCAGATCTTTTGCCCGCCATCGAAAATTTCTTAAAGCCGCACAAAGCTCCTGGTATCAGGTTTCAGTTTTACTTTCAAGTAAATTGCAGCAACACAGGAGATACAAAATATTAGCCGTGTTTTCATTTAAAAGCCATATTATGCTTTTAGTTCACGTCAGCTAAAACGTTATTATTAAAAGATTTTCCGTAGATAAAACAACCAAAATCGGATTTTATTTTACAACAATATTAAATATAAAACTATGATAGACATTTTAGCTATTATACTATACTCTGTATTTATAAATAAGCTATTCGGAGTGACTCATTCAGTGAAAAAAACTTTCAAAGTAGTAGCTGTTGTGATTTTTATATTATGCCTTATTATATTTACAACTTATTATTTAAATCCCGACGAGGAAGAGTATTTAAATTGGACGAAGATTAGCCGCAGTCAAACGGAATATATCATCCAGGAAGGAGATTCTATAGGAATGATCGCCCGGACTCACGGAATTTCCATGGAAGACCTTTTGGAAAATAATACTTTTAATGATATTAACGATTTTTTAAGCCTGCAGCAAGGGCAAAAACTCTCTCTGCCCGTATTTGAAAATAAAAATAAACTTTTCCAGATTGCGCCCTCCAATTCGCATTTTGAACACTACACCACTGTGGCTGATTATGGCTTCTTTTCTATATTTCAAACGGTTAATCAAAGCGAAATAGCGAACACTTTAGGAATATTCGGTCATTTCATTCCTTTAGAAAGCAGTAAATTCCCCTCGTTACCGCTAGCTTCTATGCTCTTAGCAGATGATTATGTGGGTTTGCAAAATGGGGAACGTGTCAATATTAAAATTTACATGCTTAACGCCGTGTATCATCAGCAAAACTATGAACCTGGTCACGCTTATCTTTGGACCGGCGACATGCAAATTAATATTTATACAGATAATGAAGAGAAAGAATATATCATTCCTTGGTATACAGCCTGTAACGACCCTTTTTCGCTCTATTTTGATGATTATAACGGCGATGGCAATCCAGATTTTACCTATGGCACACCTATTGCTTCATCATATGTCAGTTATAGAATATTTACCATTTTACCTGACTGCTCTATTAAAATGTTAACCATTGGCAATCCGGAAGAGAACTATCCCTCCTCCGGATTCGTAATGGGTTTATACGAAAGCTCAGTCACTGTTGTAGACGGCGGAATCATTACCGGGATTAATAATAGGAGTCGGGCAGATTATGAGGTGTCCATACCACTTTATAAAATTGACGATAAGACATTTGGCACTGTAGCTTATTATAATATGGACGGAGGTTATTACAAGCATGTTTATCAATGGCAAGACGACCGTTTCGCTGTCATTGAAAATGTAATCAGCGATGAGGACGAAATGAAAAAATTGCGGGTTCCTTAATAGCTTTCATCTCTGACTCCCCGCATGTCCGAAGGGTTATAGGAATCATAGTAAGCGTTCAGGTTTATTTTCAGGTCTATTTCTCCCGCCGTTCCGGACGCGGAGATAGGGTTGAAAATCCCGTACTGAGGATTTTTAGCTTGAAAAACCGCTAATTTAAGCGTAAAAAGCCGCTCCCCTTTTTCAACCGACGATAAAAAATTCAGTAAATTATCATAACGTCCGCTCAGTTCCAGCTCAATGGGAATCGCTTTCATGGAAGCCGATGACGCCTCGTTTACCGAAACCTCTGTGTGAAAGTCAATTTTGATATTCCTCAGCTGCGCCCGGCTATCGTCAGCACACTGTGACAATGCTTCAATAATTTCAGCTTCATACGGCTGTTCCGGTATTTTATACAAATATTCCTGATAAGTTTGTCTGGAAAGCGATGAAACCTTAGAAGCGGAATCATCGTTTGTTCCCGCTCCTGCCATCATGAAGCTCATTTGCCTGTTTTGTTCTTTTATTATATTTAAATCGTTTAAACGAGGCTGCAAAAAATGATAATTATAAACATACCCCAGCCCGAGAATCATCAAAATCATCAGCAGGTTAAACTCCCGTTTTGAAAGTTTCATCAATCTGTGCCCTTTCTTTCCAGTTCAATCCTGAAATCAATCCCGCCGGCGGATAACTGATCGCCGGCCCTGAAATTAAGAATATTCAGTTCCGGATAACTCCGCAGCCCGGATACCAGCTGGCTGATATCTGAATATGAACCGGCAGTGCCGCTTAAAATTATTTTATCACTTATTTCAACTGTTGTAATACGCAATCTGTCCGTTATTATTTTTTCCAAATTCATAATTAAAGTAATTTTGCCGGACCCCATTCCGGTAAGTAGCTTTAACTGCCCGTCTTTCCTTTGCTGCGCCTCAAGCCATTCAGTGGGTGAATTATCGGAAAATTCCGTAGCAAATTCCCCTATTTGCGCTGTAAGGTTCCGGCTAATGGCTATCTCTTTCCGCAACTGGCCGCCGTAATATATGTACACGCTGAGCGCCATCACCGCTAATACCGCCAAAGCGCTCAGCCACAGCCTGTTAGCGCGCGCGGCTTTTAACAGCCCGTTTGGTTCTTCCTCCAGAAGATTAATATAAATCGGATAATTTTTATTAATTTCAAAATACCTCCCGCAAAGCCAAGCCTAAAGCAGCCAAATATTCCCCCGTATGGAGTTCTTCTTTTTTGGCGCTTTCAGCCAAGGCCGTATTCAGCGTTTCCAAAGCCCGGATTTCAACCCCGAACCCAAATTCATTCGTTAAAGCGCGTCGCAAGCTATCCGCGCCTTGCAGGCTGCCGCATATAATCACTGAATCAGGCGCGTTTTTGTATTGCTGATGGCAATATTCCAAAGCGCGCTTTAGTTCTGAAATAATTTGGCCGGTGTAAAAAGCCGCGTTCTCTGTGCCAGCGCCTGCCCAAAATTCTTCTGAATTTTGAACATCCCATATATTTACTTGGGGCATTAAATGGAAATATCTGTAATATTGTGGCAGCGCTCCGTCAAAAATACAAACGGCGCAATGGCCGTAATTGAGGAACAAATATCCGTACACCAAATCTTTTTCAGGTATTCCAATCATCCTTTGCAAAGCCAGAGGCTCAAATTCAACCGTTTTTAAATTTAGTTTTGCCTGCTGACAGGAAATTTTTAAATTCATTACATGCTGTTTACGGGCCGCCGCCAGAAACACTTCCATCCTTTTTTCACCGCCTTCGTTGAAATCCTTGCTCAAGCAGACGCTTACAGCCGCTTCCGCTGCCGGAATGGGTAGAAATCTTTCCGCCTCAAAAAGGACGCTTTTTTTTAAATATTTTTTGGACACAGCCGGCAATACCATAGTTCGAAAATACACCTGCGGCCCAGGCAGGGCAGCCGTTACTGAAACCGTCTCCAGCTTCATTCTTCTGGCCAGGGGCGCCAATATCTCTCCCAATCCCATCGGGTCGGTTATAGCTCCTCCTTCCTCCAACGCTTCAGGAAGGTCGGCTTTGTCTAAATCCTCTATCCGCCATCCGTTACCTTTATGGTCAGCGCCGACCGCAAAGCATATTTTGGCTATTCTTATTTTGTCACTGATATGCAAGCCTGCCCCTAAGCGCTCTTTTTTATTGCCAATCCGCATTTTCCGCTCCTTAATATCTCATCAATAATTCCCGGCTATTTCATAGTAAATAATATACCCTTTGCTATACTCCTTTTCACTGCCTTCTCCGCTAATTTCCGTAAAATCATATCTTATCCGGGCTGTTACTTCCCTTTTAGCCTGGGCGCAAATACCTATACTGCCTATCGAATAAACTAAGTAATTATCAATGGTAAACAGTTCCGCCGTACCACCTTTCAGCTCAAAGGAAACCTGCTCCTCCTCAAGCACCACCTTCTTTCCGTCGTACGAAGGCAGCAGTTCGGGATTACCGTAACTCAGCAGGTGATTATATACAGCGCCTGCCGCCCATTCCAAGCCAGAATCCGCCGCCAGTTGAGCTTGTTTCAAATATACGTTGTTCCCGCTCATTTTTCTTTCCGTAAAACTTACCGAAAGCGCCGCTCCTTCAATGATGGTCAGCAACAAAAATATTACCAGAGCCAGTATTATTATCTGTCCGTTTTCATCCGCTATCCCTTTACCGCTGTTACTTCGAACGCTTTTTTTCATTATCATCCTCTTCAGCGTACGCTTAATAAAGAGCTTCCGCATACCAGTTCCATTTTACAGGTTTCAACGCCCTTAACTCCGGTTATAACAACATAAACCAGCCCGTTAGCCGCCAATTCAAAATTTAAAGACTCAATTCCTTCGCAAACCGGCAGGGGGGAGAACCCTTCACTCTGCCGGTAAACACGTCCGCCCATCCAGTAATACACGGTCAGCTTGCCGCTTTCATCCGTTATCTGCAAATCATTGCTCACTCCGGCAAGCGCGAGATTGGCTCCTTTTTTTACATCATCCTGAATAAACTGCAGCGCCGTCCGGCAAAAATACTGTATTTCACTTTTATCCTCATGCTGCCTGTAAACATTCAAACCCAGCCACAAGATGCTCCAGAGCGCCGCCGCCGTCATTATCATCAGCGGCAGGGCAACCAGCACTTCTATCAGCAAATAGCCTTTGTTATCTTTCAGAGCCTCTTTTTTGCTAAAGCTCCAGAATACTTTGCAGTTTAACAAAATTACCTTCACTCCATCCCACTTTAATTACTATTTGCCAGGTACCCGGAACGTCGCTTCTCTGCGCCGTTTCCACCTGAAGCGGCATATTTAGGGGCGGCGGCAAAGCATTGTTCAGTCTTTCCGTATCTATTTCATAACCTCCGGCTCCGTAAACAATAAAATAATGCCTGTCAGCCTGTAAAACCTGGGTAATGGAATAAGCGTAATTAAGGGCTTTAGTTTCCATGTCCGCTTGTGTTATCCAATTTTCGGTGTTTAAAATCACATACATAAACTGTATTGAAAACAGAGCCAGCAAAGCCAACCCCGCGATCACTTCTATCAAGGCCCAGCCGCTCTCGGTATTCCGTTTAAACACCGCAATGAATTCCCCTTTGGTTTTCATATTAAAAATCCTAAACTGATAACATCGGCATATACCCATGCCAGCCAGCTTCCTAAAGCTAAAAAAGGCCCGAACTTTATCTGCGATTTGAGGCCGACTTTTCCTGCTATCAGTAAAATCACGGCATAAAGAGCAGCCAGTACGGAAGCTATAAAAAAAGCCCACAGCGTATCCGGCCATCCGCAAAATACCCCTATTACCAGAGCCATTTTTACATCTCCTCCCCCCAAACCTCCCTGAAATAACACAAATATCAAAAGAAATAGTCCGCCCAGCACTACCATCCCTGTTAAGGAAGACACTATAGTGTGCCTCCATAAAGATAACAGCAATCCCGTCACCAAAAGCGGATAATTCAGACGATCCGGTATTATGCCCCATAATCCGTCTATAAAAGCAACCGTTATCAAAAACGCCGTAAATATACATCCCGGCAATAAATCCCATGCCATGCCGCACTGCATATACAGAAGCCCAAACGCTATGCCGGTCATCAATTCCACCGCAGGATAAACCAAAGGCAAGCGATGCCCGCAATACCTGCACCGCCCTCTTAAAAATACATAACTAAGCACAGGTATCATTTCAAAAAATTTAAGCCTGTTCCGGCAATACATGCATTGACTGCCGGGAAATAACAGCGACTTGCGCTCTGTTAAACGGTATATAACCACATTTAAAAACGAGCCGCTCATAAGCCCTAATAAAAACCAACCCACTAACACTCAGCTATCCCCTAACCATGGAAACATTTTTATCTTCAGGGAACCTCTAATAACCCCCGCCGCGCATCTTCGGCGCGCCATCAGTTATTAGAAGCCACTTTTATTTGCATATCTTTTAGGTGGAAGAGGTGTCTTGAGAAACAACAATGTCATAACCGGTCGTGCCGTCCCCTTTAATTTCCAGAATATATGCTTTCCCATCCGGATCTAGCGGAACTGTTTTTAAATAGTTAGGAATCAGCGGCAGATCGTCGGTAATAGCTTTAGCGCTTGTGTATTGACCGGCCAGAAGTGAGCCGCTATCGTCTACGGCCAAGCACAATTCAACCGCTCTCTCGATCATGGCCCGATCACTAATAACCGCTTTTTGTTGAGCATCCTCCAGAAAATTCAAATACCGGGGAACGGCAATTGCCGCTATTACAGCTAAAATAGCCATAACGATCACCAGTTCAATTAGAGTAAATCCTTTTTCGTTTGCCAGCCTGCGTTTAAAAATAATAGTCATCTTGTTTGCTCCCTTCCTTATTTTTTTACCGGTTTTTCTTAAACCGCCTGGTAGTAGTGACATCTAAAATTTTACAAAACAGGACAGCCTTCCCCTGCCGTGCCACCCTGCAAAGATGATGCCCTAAAAGGATGCTTCGCTGCGCTCGCCTGTACTCGGAACGGGTGCAATGACGCGAAGAAATATCCTGTATAGATTTAGCTGTTACAGCCTATTGGTTAATTTACCAAATCCATCATGCTAAACATCGGTAAAAGTGTCGAAATCACGATGCCTCCAACAAAAAAAGCCACTATAATAATCAATACCGGTTCCAATACCGCAAGCAAATTATCCACTAAATGAAAAACTTCTTTCTCATTATAATCAGCTAATCTGACCAACATTTGCTCCAATGTTCCGCTCTCTTCCCCCGCCGCAATCATTTGTATCACCATAGCGTTGAAAATACCAGTTTCTTTAAGTGCTGAAGCTAAAGAATGACCTGCGCTGACCATAGTTTCCGCTTCTTTCATTATCCGTCCCAAAACCGAAACGCCCGCCATATTTTCCACCATTTTAAGACTTTGCAAAAGCGGAACGCCCGCTTGAATCAAAGTCCCCATCGTACGGCTGAAACGGACGACCGCCAAGCTTTTTACGGTATTTCCTATCCACGGCAGCTTGTAAACACACCGTTCTATAACCAGTTTCTTTTCAAAGCGCCGGTTTAAACAGACGCCGCAGACAGCAAGAATTATTATTCCCACGGCAATGGCGGCAAAATTATTTCTCATGAAATTGCTGACAGCTATTAAAACGCGGGTCGGGAGGGGCAGCAGTACGCCCGCTCCCTGGTATAAACCCAAAAACGCGGGCATAACAAAAGTAATAATCAAAACCAGCACTATTATTGAAACCGCAGCTATTACAGCCGGATACAACGATGCCGTCTTGATTTTGTTTTTTATCTCCTGGTCTCTTTCCAGATACAAGCACAGCTGTTCCAAATTCTTCGCCAGCATCCCTCCGGACTCGCCGGCTATTACCATACTTATGTACACAGGAGAAAATATACGGGGAAAACGGCCCAGGCTGGAAGATAAACTTAAGCCTGCGTTCAAATCATTTTGAATTGACTTAATAGCTTTCCTCAGAACACGGTTCTGGACTTGCTCCAGCATGGTCTGAAAACATGATAACATGGTTATTCCAGCATCCAACATGGTTTTCAGCTGTCTGGTCAAAGCGATAAGGTCACGAACGGGGATAGTATCACGCTTAGCAAAAAAAGGCAATAATTTTTTTACCGCTGATATTTCTTTCAAATAAATCAGAGCATAACCCTGAGCCAGCATTTGATCAATTATCAAATCCCTGTCTCCGCTGACAAAACCTACACTGCT
The DNA here is from genome assembly GCA_031270725.1 of Syntrophomonadaceae bacterium. GTDB lineage: Bacteria > Bacillota > Syntrophomonadia > Syntrophomonadales > Syntrophomonadaceae > JAISDD01. The sequence goes on from JAISWS010000002.1 coordinate 7,757, forward strand.
TTTACCATCACTCGCTATCCTCTTATAGGCGAAATACATTTTACCACCCCTCTCCTCTTCATCTAAAAACCTAAAGGGATACATCTTATCCGTACATTTCACCTTCACATTGACAGCGTCCGGGTTTACCTGGCAATAAATACCGGCTTAATGTAAAAATTTGTGATTAAAGTTATTTTTACTATTATCCGGAGAGGTTAACATCAACGACATGGGTAATAAAACTATGGCCGCGACTACTGTTAATAACATCTATTTACTCTGCTTTTATATTATATCTATTATACCTCAAAATGTTTGAAAGCGCATCCACCCTTGTCGTAATTTGTCTAAAAAAATATTTTTTAGACAATTATGCTAAGAGATTGGCCAACATGCGGCCAGCAAAACGGTATTTCAGGGAATATATTTAACAACCTGGATTTTACCTGAATGAGTACCGGCGAACCTGAATTTTGCCCTGAAATGTTCCGGCATTGACTGGCTGTCTGTTTATCCTTTCCTGTACGACAAAAATCGCAAGATTCACGCCATTAATAATATTCTAAATGACGGCTTGCGAAAAGCGCGGAAATACAAGCGCAAGAGCGATATAATTTATTCCCGTTTTACCGTGGAACTAGTCCAATATAGAAAAAGGTACGAGCCGCGGATAAGGGCTTGCGTAGCAAAGACCAGGGCTGCAAAAATGTGGCGGAGTTTTGGCGTGGGAATGAAGCGTAGCGGAATGACCTAGCCAAAACGTAGGCCGAGCCGCTACTGCGGCGAAGCGTAAACAGACCTGTTGAAGTTGTCGAAAAACCCAGTTTACGGTATAATAATATCATAGAAGAAACAATCCGGCAAGGCGGTGAATATGTGGCAAAATATAAATTGACAGGGACGGAAACCGGGCAGCTGTGCTTCATGACGGTAGACTTTCGGGAGCAGTTGCTTCCGGGCACCTTTGAATGGGCGCTCAATGAAATTGTGGATAAC
>JAISWS010000137.1 GCA_031270725.1 Syntrophomonadaceae bacterium
ATTGGGAGGGCGTAACGTAGGGCCGTGGATAACCGCGTTCGCCTATGGAACCTCTTATTTTTCCGCCGTGGTGTTCGTCGGATACGCCGGTCAGTTTGGCTGGAGATACGGAATAGCCGCTACCTGGATTGGTTTGGGCAACGCCTTTATAGGCAGCCTGCTCGCCTGGGTGGTTTTAGGGAGGCGCACCAGGATTATGACCAATCATCTTTCTACAGCTACCATGCCGGATTTTTTCGGTAAGCGTTTTAACAGCAAATCTTTAAAAATAGTAGCCTCCGCGATTATTTTCGTATTTTTGGTGCCTTATACCGCTTCCGTATATAATGGGCTTTCCCGTTTGTTCGCCATGGCGTTCGACGTCCCTTATATAACCTGTGTTTTGGTTATGGCGGCGCTGACCGGAGCTTATGTTGTTCTGGGAGGATATGTGGCCACCGCTATAAATGATTTTATTCAGGGGCTGATAATGCTGGCGGGGATAATAATGGTTATCGCCGCTGTTTTAAGCGGGCAGGGAGGCTTCCTGCAGGCTTTACAAAAACTTTCGGCGTTTCCCAGCGATGTGGCGGCGACGGCGGGGCAATCAGGCGCGTTTATTTCGTTTTTCGGACCTGACCCGCTTAACCTGCTGGGAGTTGTCATTCTTACTTCTTTGGGAACTTGGGGTTTGCCGCAAATGGTGCATAAATTTTATACCATAAAAAGCGAGAAATCCATCAGCAGCGGTACGGTAATATCTACGGTTTTCGCTATGATTATAGCCGGCGGCAGTTATTTTCTGGGGGGCTTCGGGCGGCTTTTTGATTCTCCGGCTATTCACAATCAAAGCGGCGGTGTAATTTATGACGGCATTATTCCTTTCATGCTTTCATCGCTGCCGGACGTACTGATCGGAGTGGTTGTTATTTTGGTATTGTCCGCGTCTATGTCCACCTTATCCTCTTTGGTGCTGACTTCCAGTTCTACGCTGACGATGGATTTTATCAACGGATTTATTATCAGCCGCATGTCCGAAAAAAAACAATTGGCCTTTATCAGGGTTTTGGTGGTTGTTTTTATCGTCATATCAGCGGTTCTGGCTTTAAACCCGCCGACGTTTATCGCGCAGCTTATGGGTATTTCCTGGGGAGCTTTGGCCGGCGCCTTTTTAGCTCCTTTCCTGTACGGGCTTTATTGGAAAAGAGTCAGCCGGGCCGCGGTATGGGCCAGTTTTATATGCGGGGTCGGCATTACGGTATCCAATCTCTTTTTGAAATATATAGCTTCTCCTATCAACGCCGGAGCGGCCGCTATGGTGGCGGGATTAATAATCGTTCCTCTGGTCAGCGCGTTATGCGGAAATAAAGAGGAAGAATTAGTGGAAGAAATATTTAATTGTTATGACGAAGAGGTCAAAGTTCCTAAAAGAATCGCTTTGCCCAGCCAAAACGGCCGTTAAATTTTAAAGGAAAGAAAAATAGAATGTTGGAAAACTTGAATATATTATAGAAACTGTGATATAATCTTTTTATGCGACTAATATGCGGAAACCACCGAGTGGGCGATCATTACCCACTTTTTCTTTTGCGGCGTTGTTTTACGGGCGATTAACGGAGTTGAATGAATATGGCCGGCCAGAATTTAAATGCGTTACAAATTGCTCTGGAAAAGGAGCTGGAGCGGGCGGAAATCGGCATAGCCGAAATAAGCTGCCGAAAAGAGAAAAACGGACAAATATTAAGAATATACATCGATCATGAACCTGATGTGACTATGGATATTTGTGTGCAGGCCAGCAAAATTATTAAAAAGTGGCTGGATACGGAAGACTTTTTTTATGATCACCTGGAAGTATCGTCTCCGGGTTTAGACAGAGTTTTAAAAACGGATAAAGATTTCAGAAAGTTCCAGAACAATAAAGTTCAAGTAAATGTCTGCAAAGCGTTTGTGGGGCCTCGCAAATTCGCGGGGGTTCTGCGGGATTTTGATGAGGATAATTTATATTTATCGGTAGGAGAAGAAGCGATAACCCTGCCCCGAACGGTGATTTCACAAGTTCGGCTGCAACCTGATTTATAAGGAGGAAAAACGGTGTCTGAAGAATTAATTCAAGCATTGGTTGAAATAGAGAAAGAACGCGCTATACCTAAGCAAGTGTTAATTGAGGCGATTAAGTTGGCGCTGAATACCGCTTACAAGAAAAATTTCGGAAGCGCTCAGAATGTCAGCGTCGAGTTCGATGATTTAACCGGAGAGATACAGGTGTTTTCCCAAAAACAAGTGGTGTCCGAGGTGCTGGACCAACGTTTGGAAATCGAATTCGGCGAAGCCAGGAACCTGTATCCCGAGTGCCAGGAAGGAGATATGGTATATGTAGAGGCGACTCCGAATAATTTTGGGCGGATAGCGGCTCAAACCGCTAAACAAGTGGTAATTCAAAAGCTGAGGGAAGCGGAGCGCAGCCTTATATATGAAGAGTTTCTGGATAGGGAAGGGGAGATTGTTACCGGAGTCGTGCAGAGAATAGAATCCCGTGTAATTTACGTGGGATTAGGCAGGACTGAAGGTATAATGCTGGCTTCTGATCAGATCGCTAACGAGAGATATGAAGCCGGGCAAAGGATAAAAGCGTATATTTATGAAGTGAAGAGTACGCCGAAGGGTCCTAATATTTTTCTGTCAAGAACCAATCCCTGCTTTTTACGCCGATTGTTTGAGCTGGAAGTGCCGGAGATTTATGACGGGGTTCTGGAGATAAAATCAATTGCCCGCGAAGCGGGTTACCGTTCTAAAATAGCGGTGAGTTCGGCTGAGGAAAAGATAGATCCGGTCGGAGCTTGTGTCGGCCCCCGGGGACTGAGGGTGCAGAATATAGTTAACGAGCTGAACGGCGAAAAAATAGATATTATCAAATATGACCGGGAAGTTGAAAAATATATTGCCAACTCTTTAAGCCCTTCCCGGGTCCTTTTGGTAGAATTAGATCAGAAAGAGAAAGTCGCCAGAGTGGTGGTTCCTGATTATCAGTTATCCCTAGCCATAGGTAAAGAAGGGCAGAACGCTCGTTTAGCGGCCAAATTGACCGGCTGGAAGGTTGATATTAAAAGTGACAGCCAGGTGATGAGCGAGTTTGAGGAACAGGAGCAAACTAATAATCAGGAGCAAGATAGTAATGAAGACGCGTAAAATCCCTCAACGCATGTGTGTGGGATGCCGGGAGATGAAGAATAAAAAAGAATTGCTGCGTATCGTGAAAACTCCCGAAGGAAATATCGAAATGGATAAGACCGGTAAAAAATCCGGCAGAGGAGCTTATATTTGCGCTGATATGACCTGCCTGGAACAAGCGGGGAAGGGCAGGCGGCTTCAAAAGGCTCTGGAAAAAGAGATTCCCGCCGAAATTATGGAAAGATTACGGGAAGAGCTTAGTGGGCGTCTTAAACTGTGAAAAACCAGGAACGTACTGCGATACTGAATTTATTAGGAATTTCTCAAAAAGGGAGATTGCTTTCCGCGGGCAAGGAGGCGGTAACGATAAGTTTACAAAAACACAAAGCGTTTTTGCTGATTGTCAGTGAGGATATATCTGTAAACTCAAAAGAGAAATTGCTTAAAATTTGTTTGAGAAATAAAATTCCCTGTTTAGAGTTCGGGAGCGGCGAGGATATAGGAAGGTCAGTCGGCCGGGGACGGATTGCCGCAGTTGCTATAAATAACAGGAAGATGGCGGAAACAATCGCGGGAAAAATAAAAAAACTGCATGGCGCAGAGACGATGGGGGTGGATGAATGGCCAAAATAAGGGTACATGAATTAGCGAAGGAATTGAATATAGCCAGTAAAGAAATGGTCGATATTTTGCAAAGGCTGGGTATAAGCATAAAGAACCATATGAGTACCGTGGAGGAAGCTCAGGTGGAGTGGGTAAAAAAGCGTCTGGAAAAGCCAGGCGCCGTCACAGAACCAGAAGCCGCCGGAACCGTACGGGGCAGCCGTGCTGAAGGGAACGCGGGACATATTCAGCAGAAACCAGCGGATAAAGCTGCTCAACCGCCAAGAGCAACTGATAAAGAAGCTCATGCCGCTTCAGGCAGAGAGCCGGAAACGGAAAAACGGGCTCCGGGTTCCAGAATAACGCAGACTGATACTAAGCACTATCAAACCATGAGACCGTCAGCCAGCAAGCCGCTTCAGGATAACCGTAATTTAAGACCCGCCGGAGCTTCGTTTCCGAGAGGAAGTAACGCGGGGAAACCCCCGGAAAGAAGCGGACGTCCGTGGACGGATTCATACAAAAGAACGCCGGAAAACAGCAGGCCGAATGCTAATAATCAAACGGGCGCCAATAATCAGCGGCCTTTGGTGAACAGCGATAAAAACCGCAATCAAGCCAATAACGCGCCTTACGCAAAAAATAAACCATTGCCTGCCGCCTCCGGCTCTGAGCATACTTCGTTTGCGACTGAAGGAAAGACGCCCAGAAATCCGTCGGCGCCCGGCGAAAAGCCCGGTTCCCGTTTTGCGCAAAACCGTTTCGGCGGAAATAAACCCGACAATAAAAGCCGTGATTACAGCCGTCCTCAGAAAAAACCTAAACATAAGCGGAAAAAGGAAGAAAATTTTATGCCACCACCACAAATTATTGAAATTGAAGATACTGTCACCGTTCGCGATTTGGCTGAAAAGCTGGTGCGTAGCCCGGCTGAAGTTATGAAAAAGCTGATGGAACTGGGGACTATTGCCTCCATAAATCAAACGCTGGATTTTGAGACAGCCGAAATTGTAGCCAGTTTGTATGAAACAAGCGTAAACAGAGTTTTATCGGAAGAGGAAAAACTTCTGGAAGAAATACTTGATGATGAAGATACTTTGCAATTCCGTCCGCCGGTGGTCACCATTATGGGACATGTGGATCATGGCAAGACTTCGTTATTGGATAAAATCAGACGCTCGGACGTGGTTTCCGGAGAAGCCGGAGGCATAACCCAGCATATAGGAGCTTATCAGGCTACTATCAATGGAAATAAAATAACGTTCATCGATACTCCGGGTCACGAGGCGTTTACGGCTATGAGAGCCCGGGGAGCGAATCTGACTGACATAGTGGTTTTAGTAGTTGCCGCCGACGACGGGGTGATGCCCCAGACCATTGAAGCGATAAGCCATATAAAAGCGGCCCGGGTGCCGTTTTTAGTGGCGGTTAACAAAATTGACAAAGAAGGCGCCAATCAGGAAAAAGTAACGCGTCAGCTGGCCGAACATGATGTGGTCAGCGAAGAATGGGGAGGAGAGGTTCTTTTTGTTCCGGTGTCGGCTAAAACCGGAATAGGGATTGAGAACCTGCTTGAGACTATTCTGCTGGTTGCGGAAATAAATGAAATAAAGGCCAATCCGGACCGGCCCGCGGAAGGTGTCGTCATAGAAGGCGAACTGGATAAAGGCCGTGGAGCGGTAGCTACTGTGCTTATCCAGAAAGGAACCCTGAATCTGGGGGATTATCTTTTGGCGGGAACTAATTGGTGCCGGGTGAGAGCAATGACTGACCATCGGGGTAGCAGAGTCGATAAAGCTGTTCCTTCTATGCCGGTAGAAATAA
>JAISWS010000087.1 GCA_031270725.1 Syntrophomonadaceae bacterium
CAATTAGGCCCTGACAATATCGCCGACATGGTAGAGCAGGTCAGCATGTCAATCGTTAATATCGAAACTAAAGCCGTCAGCAACAGCAACAATGAAGGGTTTGATTTCTACGACGATCCTTTTTTCAGGCAATTTTTCGGGGATAATATGTTAAGGCCGAGGGAATTTTATCAAAATGCTATCGGAACCGGTTTTGTCATTGACCCCAGCGGACTTATAGTAACTAATCAGCATGTCATTGATAACGCTTCCGAGATTTCCGTTAATTTCAGCGGCGGGGAAAAATACGCGGCTGAAGTTATAGGTCAGGACCGTGAACTGGATTTAGCAGTCATAAAAGTAAAGACAGAAAAGGAATTGCCCCTTTTGAAAATAGGCGATTCCGATTCCATACGGGTAGGGGAATGGGTTATAGCTATCGGCAACCCTTACGGTTTAGATCATACGGTCACAGTCGGAGTTATCAGCGCTAAAGGGCGCCCTATCAAAATAGAAGACCGTTCTTATAAAAATTTAATCCAAACCGATGCGGCTATAAACCCTGGAAACAGCGGCGGGCCTTTATTGAATCCCCAGGGGGAAGTTATCGGGATAAACACGGCGGTAAACGCCAGCGCTCAGGGCATTGGTTTTGCTATCCCCATTAATACGGCCAAAGAAATATTAAATGAATTAATTAGTACCGGAAAAATTGCCCGTCCTTATTTAGGGCTTTATTTACAGGAAATTGACGATAATTTATCTCAGTATTTGAACGTCAATACGAATGGAGTGGTTGTTGCGGATGTGGTAGAAGGGGGGCCGTCAGACAAAGCCGGATTAAAAAAATATGACGTTATTGTGGGCATTAATAAAGTAAACGTCAATAATTATGAGCATCTCCAGGAACTGCTGAAGGGATATAATATAGGCGAGACCATTGAATTGAACATCATACGCGACGGCAATTCGATGAACGTAAATCTTATTTTGGCCGAAAAACCATGATTTGAAGCCGCTTTTTTTTAAGCTGTTTCCGGCAATGAAATTCTGAAATCCGGCAGCCTCAGTGATAAAAATAAATATTGAAATCAGCGCCGGCGGCCTTGCGGGGCGCTTACAAAATTATTAAGCGCGTAACCCGGGAGGGGGGCAGGCGCCGATTGAGCGCTTAGGAGGTTATATGATGGAAAATAACCTGATCGCAATACTGGGAGCAGGGAAAATGGGGGCGGGAATTGCCCAAATTACAGCGCAGAGCGGATATAATGTAATTCTAAGGGATTTGCAATTATCAGTACTCCAGGACGGCTTAAAACTCATAGAAGAAAATTTAGACAAATATATAGGCTGTCAGACACTTTCTGTCGCCCAAAAAGAAGATATTTTGAAACATATCAATATCACAACCGACTTCTCCAAAGTTAAAAACGCTGATATTGTTATTGAATCAGTGGTGGAGAACATGGCGGTCAAAAAGCAGGTTTTTAATGAACTGGACAATATCTGTTCTCCTGACGCTATTTTGGCTACTAATACCTCTTCCTTGTCCATATCCGAAATAGCTTCTTCCACCAAATACAAAGAACGAATAATGGGATTACATTTTCATAATCCGGTTCCGGAATTTGAACTGGTGGAAATTATTAAAGGATTTGACACTTCAGACACTGTTTTAGAACAAGCAAAAGAATTTGTAACTTCAATCAATAAAAATTACTTGCTGGTGGAAGGGGAAAGTCCAGGATACGTAGTTAACCGTATGACGTATACTTTTATCAATGAAGCTATATCGATTTTTTTTGAAGGAAGCGCATCTGTTGAAAACATTGATGACGCAATGAAATTAATTTTAAAAATGCCGCTTGGCCCTCTCGCCTTGGCTGACAGGATTGGGCTAGACAGTTTGCACTCAGCCCTTTTGACTTTGTATGATGAATGGAAAAATCCTAAATACGTTCCGCACCGGAAGTTCACTACAATGGTCAAAGCCGGACATTGGGGCAAAAAAACCGGCAAAGGGTTTTACAGGTATGACTGATTACCGGTCACGCGTTTTTTAGTTAAAAAAGGAGTTATTACAGCTATGGATTACCCAACAATAAAAACGGCTGCTCCGGGGCGGGGCTTCATAATAGGACTGATATTTTTTGGTTTTTTCATCTGGGGCATAAATTTTTCATTAGGGACTGATTACAGCGCTCTTAAACTTATGTTGACCATACCAACCTATATAGCGTTAATATTATACATAATTTTGCTGATAGGGGCTTTCCATTTAAATTACCGCACAGACGAACAGGGACTTACTATCAACTGGGGCTTCATGAAAAAAAAAATTTTTTGGAAGCAAGTGAATGAAATCATTTTAGTAGAAGGCCCTGTAAATTTCTATTCTATTCTGAGCGGTGGCTGGCGCGGCTATATGGCCGGCGTATATCAAGTCAAAGGCTTGGGTTCTGTCAGAATGTTCGGAACCAAAGCGGATCAGGGTTTTTTGTATATAAAAACGCAGGCAGGTTTTTTCGGTTTAACTGCTTCCGAAAATCTAAAACTGGCTGAAGAAATATCCCAACGCAGTGATAAAAAAATAAATGTATGGAATATAGAAAAAAAAGCGGCTGAAACAGGAGCAGCAACTGATGTTCATTATACGCAAGACAGAGTGTACATCCTGCTCTGTCGTTTGAATGTATTGCTGATGGCTTTATATGCTTTATTTTTGAGTATCTTTTTTCCTCGCTCAGAGGGAAGCCCTTTTATAATCTTATTACTGGTATTGGCGCTGGCACTGCTGCTGTTCAATGTCAATAACGCCAAACGTTTATATCAGTTCAGTAATGAAGGCGGCTATTTTTTACTGTTGCTCAGCTGTGTTATTACCCTGATTTTCTCGATTTTGTCGGCGTCTGAAATATTGTGAGAGCATTACCGGCCGGGGCAGTTTCATAAGCACATGTTTAGACAATATGCGCGTCTGTACGTACAAATTAATGTAGGATGTCATAAATTGTAGTAATGAATACAATTGCTGCAATTTATAAACATAAATAAAAAATACAGAGAAAAAGAAG
>JAISWS010000161.1 GCA_031270725.1 Syntrophomonadaceae bacterium
TTTTATTTTTACCCCCATACCCCCCCCCCCCCAACACCCCCTAGTTTGGGGGGTTGGGCACGAAGCCCCCTGCGGGGTTTGGGGCTGAGCCCCAAGGTTTTAAGTCTTTGGCAAATGTATTCGTTCGCGAGTATAATATAAACGTTGCAAAAGCCACGCGGCTTTACTGCTGTTTGACGGGCGCGCTGAACATTATCTCGTCGATTATTCCGTAGACCTTGGCTTCCTCGGCGCTCATAAAATAGTCCCTGTCTGTGTCGCGCTCGATTACTTCCAAGGGCTGGCCCGTATTTTCGGCCAACATCCGGTTAAGGTTCTGCTTGGTTTTAATCAGGTGCTCGGCGTGGACTTTCACGTCAGAGGCCTGGCCGCGCGCGCCACCCGAGGGCTGGTGAATCAATATCTCAGAGTTCGGCAGCGCGAAGCGTTTGCCTTTTGTGCCGCCCGCCAGCAGGAAGGAACCCATGCTTGCCGCCAGCCCGATGCATATGGTAGATATGTTGGGCTTGACAAACCGCATCGTGTCATAAATCGCCAGCCCCGCCGTAACAGAGCCGCCAGGGCTGTTGATGTACAGGTTGATGTCCTTGTCAGGGTCCTCGGACTCCAGGAACAACAACTGGGCTACTACCAGGCTGGCCGTTATATCCGTTATTTCGTCGCCGATGAAGATTATGCGGTCCTTTAACAGGCGTGAATATATGTCATAGGAACGCTCGCCTCGGTTTGTCTGTTCTATTACATATGGTACTAAATTCATAATACTTCCTCCTCATTATTCTCAGTGTTTTCTTCCGATTCTTCTACAGCGTTATCGGCAATGAATCTAAGCGCGGCCTTTACGCGCATAGTATCTTCCAGATCGGCGCGGGCGTCCTCGCTTATCTCCAGCTTAACGCCTGGCAGCATGGCGCTTCCGCCGGAGTACAAGTGGGATATTTCGGCTTCCAATTCCTCACTGGGAATAGTTATATTCTCCTTTTCGGCTATAGCCTCAAGAAGCAAACGAGCCTTAACAGTCACTTCGCAGTCACTTCGCAGGGCGTCGCGCAGCGTGCTGATATCCACGCTCAAACGGGACAGGTACACGTCCAGGGTTAAGCCCTTGGTGCGCAAGTCTTCCTCCAGTGACACAAGCTTCGCGTCAATTTCCATATCCACCATTGGATCCGGTATATTACCGAAATCAGTAGCATCCATGAGCTGACTAAGCAGTTGGTAATGCATTTCCTGGAATTCTGTGTCCCCTTTTGCCTTGACTAGTTTTTCTGCGATACTGCTGCGGTACTCCTCCATTGTGTCAAACTCAGACACATCCTTGGCAAATTCGTCGTCAAGCTCCGGCAGTTCCTTTACCTGTATTTCCTTGACGTTTATCTTGAAAACCGCCTGTTTGCCGGCCAGTTCGGCACGGTAACTGTCCGGCAGGGTCACGAGCGCTGTAACCTCGCTGCCTGGCCACGCATTGATTAAATGCCGGCCAAGTTCGGTAATGGCGTCGCCGGAGCCTACCGATACGGCCAGGTTATTGGCTGTGCCTTCCTCAAACGCCTTGCCGTCAACAGTGCCTTCGTAGTCAACAAGCACTGTGTCGCCTTCCATAACCGGCCTGTCTGTCACGGATATAATACGGGAATTCTTTTCGCGTTCCTCCATTATTTCATTTAAAATTTCCTCCTCCGTGACCTGGCCGTCCGCTTTCTTATAGCGCAGCCCCTTATATTCGGGCAGCTCGATTACCGGCTTGGTATAGACCGACGCCGAAAATACCACGCCGGTTTCGTCCGTAACCTGCTCTACTTGAAACTCCGGCCTTGAGACGATCTTAAGCCCGCTTTCCTTTTCCGCTTTCAGATACGCGCCTTCCAGAACAGAGTTCATCGCGTCCTCGTAAAAAATTTCCTTACCGTAATACATCTCAATTACCTTACGGGGCGCCTTGCCATTTCTGAAACCTTGAACCCTCAACTTGCCCTTGTTTCTGTTGTAGGAGGCGTTTAACGCCTTTCCCCAATTCTCCGCGTCCACCTCGAAAAAAATTTTAAATTTGCCGTTCTCTAATTGTTCCACCTTCATAAGTGCCCTCCGAAAAAATTATAGCCTTCAGATACTTTGACTGAATCGCCACTTAAAATTTATAGCCTAAACAGTATATCACAGGCTGGTAAATACTGCAATCATTCTTTTTGATATACTCACACACGAAAACATCTTCTAAAAATCTTTCAGTGTTTTCGTGTGTGAGCAACCAACAACCGGCGTGAAAAGTGCATTTCTTTTCGCGCCTTAGTATAATTTGAGGCTTTCAAAATGTGTCTATTCAGAGGTCAAAACACTAAAACCTTGGGGACTCCGTTCGCAGACCTCTTCTTGCGCTTCGCGTGCGCTTAAAGAAGCATAAGCCTTGCACCTCTGAATAGACACTTCAAAATTTGGGTGGGGCCAAGGGTTGGACACTTGCTTTCCCGCCGCCACCCTGCTATTTATAACGATGAACTTTAATATACAATCTATATAAGGTCATCTGGGACCCACCCGGATGTGGATATTAAAACAAACAGCATAACGAGAACGGATACAAAATTGTATCCGTTCTTGAGCATATGGTTTGCCGTAATCCCCAGCTCCCGCACACGAGGGCAAATTCAACATTGCGAGTATAATAGCATAATGGCGCTAAATGTCAAGAGCCGATATTCTGGAACATCTTCAATTGATACTGTTATTTTTAGCTTCTTTGTCATGTGCTCTCCGCCTTATACTGTTTTCCTTCTATCCTACCCGATTACGGCGATATTGTATAGCTGTGGTTTCTTTTTTCTATTGCGCAAGTCGAAAATTTTTATAATTTTTCAGCAAAATGTTCCTTAGACATACCACATGCTTTGAGCATCGAACATTTTTTTATACTCACCGCAATAATCAATTAACTGTTTATGCGTCCCATCTTCTACAATCTTTCCATTCTTTAAAACTATAATTCTGTCCGCTATTTTTATGGCACCCAACCTATGCGTAACAATAACAGCGGTTTTATTACGACATATTTTCATAAATTCATTGTATAAATGGGTTTCTTCTAATGGATCAATTGCGGATGTCGGCTCATCTAAAACAATCAACTCACTCGCTCTGATTAATCCGCGCGCAACAGCAATTCTTTGCCATTGACCGCCGGATAACTCAGCGCCGTCAAAATCCCGGCCAAGCATTGTATTAACACCATTTTCCAAGTTTTTATTGTCAATATTTATTCCCGCATCTTCACAAATTTTGACTGCCACAGTATCGCAAACGTCTGTGTTAGGTTTGCTTATACAAATATTTTCTTTTAAAGTCATCTTATACTTACAATAATCTTGAAAAATCGCGGAAATATTATCTTGATTTATGATTCTTTGTGGTTTGCCGCCTATCAAAATATTTCCGTCAGTAGGACAATAAATACCTAAAATCAGTTTGCATAATGTCGATTTGCCGCTTCCATTTTCTCCAACAATTGCGATAGTATGCCCATATTTTATATTCAAATTGATTTTATCAAGAGCGCTTGTTTCTGAGCCAGGGTAGGTAAAAGTGACATTTTCAAGAATAATATCCGCTTCTTGGGGAAAAGCACCTTTCTTTTCCGTCTCTGTGTTTTCGCTGATAAAGGAAAGATAATTATTTAACGTCACAGTATTTTCAGATGCCCAGCGTATTCTTTCAGATATAACTTCGCTCATAAAACTGAATAGTCTTCCAATTGAAGCTAAAACGGCAGTAAACGCGCCTATTGAAATCTCCCGCCGCAAGACTGATATAAATATCATAAACAAAATAACACCATACCCAATTACCGTTAAAGCATCAACGGATAAATTAACAGCGCTTTTTTTCATTTGTGTGCGAAATACAAGGGAATTTAGTTTTTTTTGATATGACAAATAAAGATTTTTAAAATAAACAGTAGCGCCTAACAATCGTGTCTCTCGCAGGTCAGATGCGTATCCCTCGTAATAATCGCACTTCCTGCGGATGGGCGCAGAAGCGTCTTCTAATTTTTTAAATGTTTTTATCTGAATAACATTAGATAATAAACAAGGCAAGAAAATTGCTAGCATGGCAATTGATAAAGTAGGCTTTAAGGTAAACAGATAAAAGCTGATTGACACGAAATATGTAGTATAAAAGAAGATTGTATCAAGCAATGTTAAACAAACCCAAACAACGCTTCCGCCGCCATTCATAGCTTTGTTAATAAAGTCCAATCTCTCAGTATTTTCGAATTCAACGCAGTTTAATTTGTCAATCCTGTCAAAAATTTTTAAATTCACATGTTTGGACGCAGCTAAATCTAAAATTCTTGCATGGCAATTATCAACGCCATTCATTACTTGACAAAAAGCGTATGACAATATCATCATGACCATAGCCAGTATGCAATAATTCAAATCCACTTTTTTTTGAACTAAATTTTGGGCGGCATCAAAAAATATTTGAGTAAATACTACTTGCAAGGCCCAAGAGAGACCATGCGCAATGGTAAAAGAGCAGTGCAAAACCAACATCTTCGGTTCATCATCAAATATTATCCCTATACATTTTATACTGCTTACCACAAAGCCTTTTCCTTTTTTCAAGCTCGAACTTCCTCCCGTATAATTAATTTTGTCAAGCATCACAGACGTCGAAGTCGAAAACATTCCGTCCGCAGACACGGCATTTCATTCAGATAAAACTGTTCTGTTTATCTATATTTAAGAGTACCACGATTGTTGGTTTTCAAACATTTTTTTATATAACCCCTCACTATCGGCCATTAATTGATCATGGCTCCCCCTTTCTTCAATGCGTCCATTATTAACGACAAGAATCTCACTTGCAATTTTTGCGGCGCCAAGACGATGTGTAATATATAACGTAAATTTGTCTTTATTTATATTGCCAAACAACTCGTAAACTTTACCTTCCGCTATAGGATCAAGTGACGCGGTAGGTTCATCTAATATATTAATCTCCGAGCATTTATACAATAACCTGGATAATGCGATTTTTTGCCATTCTCCTCCCGATATGTCAACGCCTCCTTCTCTGGCTTTACCGAGCGGCGTTTCTATAGCATGATTCAGCTTATTTACCAAATCCGTTAAGCCGATTTGAGAAACAATTTTACGTAATTTCAATTCATCATAACGCATATTGTCACCCATTGTTATGTTTTCTTTTAATGTGACTGCATAATGAGTAAAATCTTGGAAAACTATAGAAACCAATGCTTTTAAAGTCGCATAAGCATATTCTTTTATATTTTTCCCGTTAATAAATATATGAGTCTACTGCAAGAACTCTTGATGGTTAATTTTATAATAAGAAATTTGTTTATTATTGATAGTATATAGCACAAGTACCATGCTAAAATTAAGTAGTTTCAACAAGAAAAACTACGCCTTTTCATCTAGGAG
>JAISWS010000177.1 GCA_031270725.1 Syntrophomonadaceae bacterium
GTAAAGGAGCTGACCGCCAGTAAAGGCATAGTATAGTCCTGCAAATTAAAGCCGATTAAAAAAGCGGTTACGGTGGTGCCGATATTAGCTCCCATGATAATTCCGATAGAGCGCCTCAAAGAAAGAAGACCTGAATTTACCAGTCCGATAGTTAAAACCGTGGTGGCGCTGCTGCTCTGTACCAGCGCTGTTACCATTAAACCGGTCAATACGCCGCGGATAGGACTTTTAGTTCCCGCTTCCAGTATACTTCGCAGTTTATCGCCGGCAACTTCTTGTAAAGAGGAAGACATATAAGTCAGCCCGAATAAAAATATTCCTAAACCTCCTAAAAAACCAGTTAAAATACCGACTAAGTTTATTTCCATTTAAAAAAATTCTCCTGAGCCGAATTAAATAATCATAGCGCGTATCTTAATGAAAAAATTTTCAGAAACACTTACCATCTTATATAGTAAAGGATTAATGTAATTTCTACAACTTTTCTTTTAGTCAAAAGTTCGCCTAAAAAATTCACAATTTAACATCCAGCGGGCGTAACGAAGGCGTAACGAAGTTGAAAATAAAAAAATATACAATATCCTTTTTTTATGATATTCTTTTTATAATATCCTTTCTATTGTAAATTTAAAAAGCGTTTTACAAACAGCCTGTACTCACAGCAGGGTGAAATTTCCAGTTTTTATAAGCGGCGGCTCCCAATCCTGGGTGAAGCCTCAATGGATATTACCGCTTTTGCCACTCATGGTTCTCGATTGACATTTTATTTAAGGAGTTGATGTCGTGCCGTCAAATAACAATAACTGGCTTACGCTTATTATAATATCTCTGGGGATTTTAATTTCCGCCGTTAACGCCAGCAGCATTAATTTGATCAACCCTACCTTAGCGCGGGTTTTCAATATTGATATAGATCAAGTGCAATGGGTAGTAACAGTTTATTTATTAGTGGTAAGCGCCTTGATGCTGTTGTTTGGCCGTATAGGCGACCTTATAGGCAGTCACAAAATTTATAACGGCGGTTTTTTGATTTTCACTCTGGGATCGCTGTTTTGCGGCTTATCCGGAGATTTTAATTTGCTTTTGGCCGCCCGTGTGGTACAAGGAGTAGGCGCGGCCATGCTTATGGCTACGGGAATAGGGATTGTAGCCACTACTTTTCCGCTGGAGCAGCGGGGGCAGGCCATAGGCATTACGGTAATAGCCGTGGGGTTAGGTAATATGGGAGGCCCCACTTTAGGCGGCTTTATTCTTACTCACTTTACCTGGCCGATGATTTTTTATATAAACGTCCCTTTCGGTATAATATTTTTTATTTTAGGGCTGCGTTATTTGCGCTCTCCGGTACCTGAAAACCGTAACGCTATCCCGCCTTTGGACCGTATAGGAGCTCTGCTGCTGGCGATTTTGATCAGCGCGCTGCTGTTGTGCCTGAGCGGAAGTTTTAAAGGCAGCGGTTGGTTTGTTTTACTTTTCATAGCCATATTGCCTTTGTTTGTTTGGTATGA
Organism: Syntrophomonadaceae bacterium; assembly: GCA_031270725.1. GTDB lineage: Bacteria > Bacillota > Syntrophomonadia > Syntrophomonadales > Syntrophomonadaceae > JAISDD01. Next base: position 1,509 of record JAISWS010000177.1, read on the forward strand.
AAAACGCAATCCGGCTCCATTGTTTAATTTTGAGCTTATGCGTAACCGCCGATTCACTGTAGGTAATTTAGTGGCGTTTTTATCCTACTTTGCCCAGACATTAATCTTTTTCCTCATGCCGTTCTACATGGAAGAGGTACTTTTGCTGCCGACTTCCACAGTGGGAGTCATGATGATGATTTCTCCTTTATTAATGGCTATAGCGGCACCGCTGTCAGGAACCATGTCAGATAAAATCGGCGCCCTGCGTTTGATGCCTATAGCTTTAGCCTTACAATTAGCGGCGGTAGTTTTCTTTTTAAATCTGCGGGCGGATTCCTCTTTAACCCATTTGGCTGTTGGCTTTATCCTGTTAGGGAGCAGTATTGGAATGCTTAATTCCCCTAATAACAGCGAAATAATGACCGCAGCCGGCTTTAAATATTCCGGTTATGCCAGCGGTTTTGTAGCTACAGTGCGAAATTTAGCGTTTTGTTTCGGGACGGCCGCTTCTGCGGGCGGTTTTACCGCGCTGTTTGATAAATTCGCGTATACGCGTGAATTTATTGACGCTTATGTGGAAGCTTTACATTTAACCGTAATCGCTGCGGCAATTATCGTTTTAGTAAGTTTGTTTTTTTGCATTTGGCTTAAACGGGCACAGGACAAAATTGACCGCGCTCAAAATATTACGGACGGCGGCTGATTAAGAACGAATGGACATTTTTTCTGGCCGGAACATAATATTTTTCTGCGCTTATCCTTCCTGGTATTTTTATCCTACTGACTTCAGGGATCCCCTAATAACCCCCACCGCACATCTTCGGGCCGAATCCGCGATACCGTCAGTTATTAAAAACTATCCTTTAATTAATATGGGCTTTCAGCATATTTCTTTACGGACAATTGGAGTATAATTAAGAAAAAAGGCTTATAAAGCGATGAAAAAGTCGAAAGCGAGAAGTAACTATGGAAAAAGAAGCTATAAAAATACATATTCCAGTGCCGCGTGGTATTGGGGAGTGGGAGTAGGCGCGGATTTGCTTGATGAGACAGGTTCTATTGGCGCCGGGCGCGGCGGCGAAGCATATATAACTTATACATTTCCAGAAGGGTCGATTGAAAAACTTTTTAACATACTTCTTTGGAGGTGATAGGTTATGGATAAAAGTGATAGTTACCATAATCTTCCAAAACGCTGGATTGTTGAGAGAAGTTTTGCTTGGCTGGAAAAATGCCTCCGGCTTTGGAAAAACTGTGAAGTTAAGCTTCATACCAGCCTGCAAATGTTTGTTCTTGCTTTCGTCCCCCTATTACTTAAAAGATACTAAACAGGCTCTTTAGAACTATAGATTTGCGCAACGATTTTAAAAGAGTAATCTAGCTCATTCAGTCCGGCGAAAAGGTACTTATTGCCCGCCCTCATAATGAAAACCTCGTTGTTTTGAGCGAAAATTAGTATAACGAACTGGAGAAGACACGCCGCAACGCCGAATATTTAGCGATGGTAGACAATTCCATGCAGGAATTAACTGCCGTAAGGTAATCCTGAAAACAATGCCAGAACTTGAGAATATGGAAAAATGAAAATCGCTTTTTCTGCAACCGCATGGAAGCATTATACCGAATGGCAAACTTAAGATAAAAAAACACTGAAGGGAATAAACGACTTGATTAAGGATATTCAAAAGAACAGCCCTGTTGAAGTTGTCGAAAAACCTTCCTTTGCGGATTTTCGCCGTTCAAAAAACGCCTGTTTATGCAGGTTTCAGAAATGCGATTTTCAAAAACGGCGGTTTTTCAACAGCCTCGTTG
>JAISWS010000219.1 GCA_031270725.1 Syntrophomonadaceae bacterium
GATGGTCTTCCAACAGCAGTTATGCGATTAGCGCCTCTATTGTCTATGTGTTGGCGCGGTTCTGTTTCGGCTGATTGTTTGTGTTGTACCTTGTAGCTGCCGTTAGGCAGTATGGAAGATTAATGGCGGCTATAGCGGAAAAAGACCGCCGGTTTTGTGATCCGTTTGCCTTGTTACGTTTATCGTAAATTTGTATCAATTCTTTATTAAATTTTAAAAATTAACTCATAATTTGCTAATAAAACATATAAGAATAATATAAAGGAACCTCTAATAACCCACGCTGCATACCTTCGGAGCGCCTTTCACCGTGCTTTTTCGTCGGAAAGCCTCGCCATACCGCCAGTATGGCTGCGCTTTTCAATTGTGAATCGTGACCGGGCTGAATCCGCAACATCGTCAGTTATTGGAGGCTCACGTAAATATAAATTTCAGGAGGAATTTTCATGCATTTAATATTAAAATTCAAAGATGGCTCGCTTAAGTACTTTGATATCAATAACCCGTCTTCTTCTATGCAGAAAGAAATATTTGAGTTGCTTCAAAATGTAAGTTCAAATAATGAGGGAGTCATTCAACTGGATGGGGAAGTGAAAAAACTTAACGAACTATATTCGATAGAAACGGTTTATTAATCATAGCAACAGCTCTTTTCAAGAGGCATTGGTAAAACCATGCCGCACAGATGGGCGGCGAAAATGCAAAGGCAGGCCACGCGCTTGAACGAATCGTTGTTAGTTTTGGCAGTAATGTTTAGTTTTGCGGTTGAAACGCGCTGAACTGTTGTGGATACTGCTGATTGAACTTTCAATTTAATACTGATCCGGAATAGAAATCGTTTGGATATAGCCTGATAAATGGTAAAATAACCCAGAAGGTGGTTCGTGTGCTAAAAAGAATTATATCAGTGATATTGAGGTAAGCGAAATAGAAAAAACAGGCGTATATTCCTGGCAAGACTGGGTTCGGCAAATAATCTGTGAACGGATTGGCAGGGAAATACGCCAGAAACGAATGGGCTGGTTGTGTATTCTGTGACTGCATTCTCAATAGTGTCTATAACGTAGTATAGAGGCTGTGTCAGTCATCGTGCGTGCAGGAGGTGTTCAGTAGAGATGCGTTCGGAATGGGTTTCGGGATGAGTTTGTTCAAAATAAAAATTTTTGAAAAACCGTATAGTCTGTATTTGCCAAATTGTTCCGTTAGGGGCGTCTGCGGCCAGAGTTGCCGCTTAAAAAAATCAACGGCGAATCCTGTATTTTTTCGGTTAAGAATTTGTCTTTTTCAAGCCCCGGTATGATATAATGAATTCAACTTACGAAAAAGCGTCCGCGCGGATGCTTTTTAAGACGGCAAAATAGGGGTTGACAGACCATGCGAAACCGTGAAACAATTTTTAGCAAGCAAGCAAGCAAGCAAGCAAGCAAGCAAGCAAGCAAGCAAGCAAGCAAGCAAGCAAGCAAGCAAGCAAGCAATTACCCCTTCGGGGCATAAACAATCAAGCGGATAATTACGCCCTTTTGTCAGGCCAAACCGAATACGCGCCAGGTTACAGGCGGCTTTCCCCGCGTTATGGGAGAGAGCCGCTTTTTCGCGTTTCCGAGAGTTGCGCGGCGGCTTTCAAAAATGGCGGGTTCATTTTCCAAAATGGCGCGTACGGTTTTTCAAACAGGGCGGGGAACGGGAAAAACGCCCGCAATCAGCGGAGAAAAGGGAGTTGGAAATGGCAAGAGGGGAGAGGGGAGACAACCCCTTAGTCATTGCCCCCCCTGGGGCACACGGCGAGGAATGAATACCCCTTCCTGCCGCTGGCCGTTGTTAGGTGGTCGGGGACAAACGGGCAAAATGCCCGGGATTAGCGGAGAGCAGAGAAAGACGGCTTGAAAGCGGAAAAAGGCTTGACTGTCCGTTTTATAAAAAACTTGGGGTATTCGATAGGTATGCGATAATAGAAAAGTATTGTCATCAAGAAGGGGGATTGAACTACATGACGCTCCAAAAAAGGAATCTTATTATATCGCTCATGCTGGCCATGTTTTTAGCTGCGGTGGAGGGAACCATCGTCACGATGGCTACGCCTACAATTGCCAGAGTGTTGCGCGGCTTTGAGTTCATAAGCCTAGTTTTCGCGGTATATTTATTAACTTCTGCTATATCGACGCCGATTTACGGCAAGCTGGCGGATTTATACGGCCGGAAGCACATTCTTTCCATTGGCATCCTTATTTTCCTGGCCGGAAGTTTTTTGTGCGGATTAGCCCAAAATATGACAATGCTCATCATTTTTCGCGCTGTTCAAGGCTTGGGTGCGGGTGCGATTTTCACCATATCCTTCACCATCATAGGAGATGTATTCCCCCTGGAAGAAAGGTCGAAAGTGCAAGGCGGCTTGAGCATGGTGTGGGGCGTCGCCGGACTGGCGGGTCCGTTTCTGGGAGGATTCCTGATTGATATGCTGTCCTGGCACTGGATATTTTTCATCAATATTCCTTTTGGAATCATATCAGTGCTGCTGTTGCAGCGTTCTTTGTATGAAACGCCGCAGAAAAGGAAACACCGGATCGACTACGCCGGAACCGCAGCATTGTCTTTGACTGTCATAGCCTTGCTTAGTATTTTTTTATTCAATCAGGAGGCGGATTCCGGCTGGCGGCCTGTCATTCCGGCGTCATTGGCATTGTTGGGCGTTTTATCGTTGCTGGTTTTCTATAAAATAGAGAAAAAAGCCGCGGAGCCGGTCATGCCTTTTGATATATTCACTAAAACCAGCGTCCTGATAAATATCATATCTTTCCTGGTCTACGGGCTGTTAATGGGCGTTGATGTTTATATGCCCATATACTTGCAGAATATTTTAGGATACCGTCCGACAGCGTCTGGGTTGGCTATGCTGCCTATGTCGCTGTCCTGGCTGGTCATATCTTTTAACCTGGGGAAATTATTGGTCAGGCACGGAGGAAAAAAAGTACTGCTGGCCTCCAATGCTGTTTTGCTGGTCAGCACGCTGTTGTTAGCCACATTAGGGATAGATTCACCTGTGCTGCTGGTATTGGCATATGGTTTCGTTATCGGCGCGGGATTCGGAGGAGCTTCTACTTCTCTGACTATCATTGTCCAGGATTCTGTACAATATAACCAAAGAGGAACCGCGGTGGCAGCCAATACATTGCTCAGAACGCTGGGGCAAACCATCGGCGTTTGCGTATTTGGCAACGTCTTCAACTTGTATATAACGAAATACTTTATTCAGCAGGGGATAAACGGCATAGACCCGAGCAATTTATATCAGTCCGCGATAACGCATCCGGCAGTTACTCAGGAACAGGTGCGGCTTTCCTTGAATAGCGCCATGCAGACACTGTTTGCTGTTTTTATCGCTATCTCCTTCCTGGCGCTTGCTTTATCGGTTGTCATGCCCGCTATCAAGCAAGAGAAGACCGGTGTGGAGTAAGCATTAAGTCAAACCGCGAGCTGGATACAGCCGCCGCCGTTGCGCTCCGGGAGAGCGCCCGAAAAATAAGGAGGAGTTAGATTATGGACATGCAGTTAAAAGAAGATTTTATTCGCCTTTGGGAGACATATTTCAATCAGGCGGAATTGCCCCTGACGTTTTACTACGCGGACGAGTCGGCGCAGCCGGCGACGGCGACGAGATGTATCATCGCGGCGCTGGGCAAAGCGCGCAGAGGCGATACGGTCGTGTTGAGCGCCGAATCGGTTCACTGTTTCGGCGGTCATTCTTACCTCGGTTTCTCGGAAATAATTACCGGAGAAGCTTTTTCCGACGAATACCCTTACACCTTCCGGGAATATTTTCTGTCCTGCGGTATACCCGGCCAGATAAAAGGCGAGCGTTTTAAAAAGACGCCGGCCATATGTGAAAACATGTACCGGAATATGCCTCCGTTCAAGGCGCCGGGGCGCTACTGTATATTCAAGCGCTGGGACAGCCTGGAGGCGGAGGATGTGCCTGAAGTTGTCATTTTTTTGGCGAAGCCGGACGTCATGTCGGGTTTGTATAATCTTGCCAACTATGATACGGCGGACGTCAACGCGGCCATAGCGCCTTGGGGTTCGGGCTGCTCTTCCATCGTGGCCGACCCTTATCGGGAAAAAGACGAG
>JAISWS010000007.1 GCA_031270725.1 Syntrophomonadaceae bacterium
ATTTTTTCATTATATTTTACGTAAATAAGCCTTTCATATCCCTAAAAATCACCGCCGCATCCATTTATGGCGTGTTTTTCATATTTTACTCTATAAAATTCCTCATTACAAGCATCCGGCCAGTATTATGACGAACCGCGCGAATTTATTTATTACCGGCCCGCCTGCTAAGAAACTCTCCCGCTGTAAAAAGGCCGGCTCCGGCGTCAATACTTCACCGCCTCTAAATTACGTTCGCACAAATCGTCTAAAACGCATTCCGCGCAATTCGCTTTGCGCGCCTTACATATTTGCCGTCCGTGATAAATCAAAACATGGTGGGCCTTTCCCCATTGTTCTGAAGGCAGTATATTTTTTAAAGCGGTTTCCGTTTGCCGGGCATTTTTATTCCTAACTAAACCTAACCTGTTGCTCACCCGGTGTACATGGGTATCAACGCCTAAACCCGGCAACCCAAATCCTACCGACAAAACTACATTCGCCGTTTTGCTGCCTACGCCAGGCAGTTTAAGCAATTCTTCATAATTATCCGGCACCTCGCTGTTATACTCATCCTGAACAACTTTAGCCATTGCTATCAAATTTTTAGCCTTATTTCTGTAAAGCCCCACTCCGCTGATGAGTTTTTCCAATTCTTCCGCCGGGCATTCCGCCAAAGCCCCCGGAGTATTAATTACCTGAAACATTTCTTTCGTCACGCGGTTAACCTGCTCATCCGTACTCTGAGCCGAAAGGACGACCGCCACCAATAATTCAAAAACCGTATTGAAAGACAGCATAGTTTCCGCTTGAGGATACAATGCCCGCAGCCGTTCAAATATTTCTCTTACAGCTGACACTTTCAAATATGATCCGCTCCTTTACTGTATATTTAAATGTTTCTTTTCGGATATTATCACAAAACAGAGGGAAATATAAATAATAATTTACCTTATATTGAGGTTAAAATGAACTTTATCACTAAACAAACTCAAGCTGAAATAAGTATGCTTATGATAGCTTTTATCTGGGGAACTTCTTTTGTCGTGGTCAAAAACACTCTCAGCGATATCAGCCCGTTTACTTTTTTAGGCCTGCGCTTCCTGCTGGCTTTTTTTATCATCTACATACTGGCGTACAAGGCATTTAGAAATATCAATGTGTCTACTATAACGCGCGGCTGCCTTCTAGGCTTTTTTTTACTGTTTGGGTATGGAACTCAAACTGTAGGCCTTCAATACACTACCTCATCGAACGCCGGTTTTATTACCAGTTTAAGCGTGGTATTAGTTCCCTTAGTTCAGAGCTTCACTGTCGGTCCTGTTCCCTCACGTAACCTTATTCTTTGTGTGGCAGCAGCAGGTGCAGGCATACTTCTTATTGTATTTCCGTATCAGAACATTTATTTGAACTGGGGCGATTTGCTCATGCTTTTTTGTGCCGTTGGTTTTGCCCTGCAAATGTTTTTTGTCGGCCTGTATTCTCCTGAGCATAACCCCGTCGCCATTACCGGCATACAGCTATTGTTTGTCGGTTTGTCCTGTTCCATCATCGGAATTTTTTCGGAAAACTGGCCTCACTATTTCACTCCTCTGGCCGTAATCTCTATTTTGGTCACTTCTTTGCTGGCTACCTCGTTAGCTTTTTTTACCCAAATGGTTATGCAGTCTTACACTACTCCTACAAGATTTGCCCTGATTTTAACCGCTGAACCGCTGTTCGCGGCTGCGGCGTCTTATTTCTGGGCCGGTGAAACTTTCACCCCGCAGGCGTTAACCGGCGCTTTGCTCATAGTAATTTCCATGATTATATCCATCTATACCCGAACCGACAGACCGGTAATAAATTCTAATATTTAAATAAATTCCGACACCGGCCGGCATAAACTGGTTATTCGTCCTTGCTCTTTGCCGTCAGTATACGCTGAATGTTGAAAACGCGGGATTTTTATTTATCATGCTGAAAAGACGCGGGTCAATAAGCGCGCTCGTTATTCCGTACAGTTACATATTAGCGCCCAACGGCTGATAAACAAACAATATCTTCGTTTTTATGATGCGGTTCGCCTGGCGCCGGCGGAAAACTGACTGGCTCGAAAAATGCGGAAACATAGGGGCACACGCTTTACATATTAATCAAAAACATATTTACGCGTAACATCAGCGGACATTGGTTACATATAATTGACTGTTTTTTGCCGCCCGCAATACTGTTCACTGCGGCTTAGCCAATTCCAGTTTTTCTAAATTTTCCAAGATATCTTTCATATCTGCGTCGTAAAAAAAATCAGACATCTCGTTAATTTTTTTACTGTTTTTTTCAACCATTTCCAAATGTCCGGTTATATTTGACTTCAATTCGCTGTTGAAGAGGTTAAGCCGTTTAATAATTTCCTGATAAATCATCAGCATTTCGGATATTTTACGTTTATATTCTTTCATCAGCAAAGCCGCTTCACTATTCGCCTGTTCTTTTACCGTTTCAGCCGTCTGCTGAGCTAATATCAAGCAATTATTCATAGTATTTTCAATATTGTAATATTTTTTCAGTTCTTCCTCCAGTAATTTTATTCGATCCTGTAAGTTCGCGTTATCACTGTACAGCTGCTCATAGTCATTGGCGACAGTACCCAAAAACTGCTTGGTTTCTTCGCGATTAAAGCCCCGGAAACTGTTATTAAATCTTTTGTTTCTAATTTCATTTGACGTGATCAATTAATATTCAACCTCACTTCATTCAGCAATAGCCATATGATAATCTGCAAGCCCTCGCGGAAACATTTTCCGCAAATCCCGGGCAATATCTTTCAAATCAAAATACTCGCCTCGCTGCAACCGGGAAATCATATTCCCGTAAAAACCAATAATTTTGCCAGTTAATTCGTCACTGTAGAATTGAGCGTCAATTCTGATATATTTCAGACCGGCCGCTAATAATTCCGGCAACCGTTTAATCAAACACAATTCCAGCGGATAATATATGTAATTGCGGCACGCGGTATCACTGCGCAAAAGGTACGGCAATCCTTCGGGGCTGTTTTTTAAACAGTATTCCCCCTGCCGGCAATACAATTCAGACGGCTCCCGTTTCTCTTCACAAACCCGGCGGTTCATTTTAGGGCATTTCGCTTCATTGCGGCCGGAATTCATGGAAATAATACAGGTATCGGTTATCATGCCGCACAAAGAACCTTGAACCAGTATTTCAATATTATCATCGGCATTAACAATAAATTCTTTAATATGTTCAAAGTCAATTTCCAGAGAAACCAGTATTCTTTCCACTCCCAGAGCAAATAGAAATTCTGCCGCCGCGCTGTTGGCAACGTTCAATCCTATTCCGCCCCTGACCGGAAGGCCTAACTCCGCCGCTAACTTTACGGCTCCCAAATCGTTAGCCACCACCCCGTCAATATAGGCTGAAATTTTTTCCAGCTGTTTCCTCACCTGTCCTTGTTCTTTTTCCGCCAAAATCGCAGGGCTTTCCCATAAGTATTTTATTTGTGGATTTTTCCCTTCACTTAAAAAAGCCAAGAGTTCCCGATCTGTAATATATTTGAGCTGGCGCATTTTATCTGACGAAATAATGATTTCGTTTACTTTCAGGGCACTGGTTTTCTCTAATTGAGACAAAGCGGCTACTTTCACGCTTACATTAATATTTTGGTTTATTTTTGCAGCATCTCCGCCGCAATCCTCAATTCCCCAAACGGGCTGAGGAATTATAACTCCGAATTTTACATATTCCCTGGTTCCGCTGATATCAACCACATCATGTCCCGGATTTTCGAACAAATTAACCGTGGTAAAATCCCGCAGGCGTTTTTGCCCGATATCTTCATGCCTTTCCGTAAAAGGAATATCCGGCGTCCTCCCGTCCGCCAGCTCGTCCAGGGCCAGCCGGTAATGGCTGACTAAATGCCGCAGATAAGCTTCATCCCGCATACGTCCCTCAATTTTGAAAGACCTGACCCCGGCTCCGGCTAATTCTTTTAAATAATCCAATACGCATAAGTCCTTGCACGCCAGCAAGTATCCGTCACATTTTACATTACCAGAGCCATCCTGCAATATATAAGGCCAGCGGCAGGGTTTGGCGCATAAACCTCGGTTGCCGCTGTTTCCGCTTATGAAACTGCTCATAAAACACTGTCCGGTATGGCTGACGCACAAATCTCCGTGCGCAAAAAATTCAATGCCCAACCTGGTGTGTTTATGTATTGAGGAAATTTCGCCCACTGAGAGGTTTTTGGACAAAATCACCCGTTCAAAGCCAGCTTCTTCTAATTGGGCGGCCGCGTACCTATTGGAGACGCTCATTTGCACGCTGGCGTGGAGCGGCGTTTTTATTCCTGATTTTTTACAAAAATACGCTACGCCCAGATCCTGTATAATCAAGGCGTCAACCTCTATACCGGCTAAAAAAACCAAATAATCTTCTAAAACAAGAAATTCACCCTGTAAATGAAGATTATTAACCGTTACATATATTTTTTTGCGGCGCTGATGTAAATAATCCGCGGCTGCCTTTAATTCTTCCCTTGAAAAATTGAAATCAGCCCTTAGCTGGCGCATATTAAACTCTTTGCCGCCTAAATATACCGCGTCAGCGCCAGCTTCCGCCACGCTTTCCAAAGCTTTCCAGTGTCCGGCGGGAGCTAGCAGTTCGATTCCCTGAGACAGGCTAATCATTTTTATTCTCCTTATTTACGTGTTAAACCTCTCAACAAAAGGCCTGTTTACAATATCGCCCTCTGCAAAATTGATATTAAAACAAAAACCAGAATAGGAGAAAAATCTATCCCTCCAATAGCGGGGATTAATTTACGGGCAGGAGATAATACCGGTTCGGTAACATCATATAAGAATTTTACTATCGGCTGGCGAGGGTCAGGGCGAACCCACGAAATAAAGATACGTATAAAAATTAACCATCTGTAAACTTCCAAAGCCATGTTCAAAATATATCCTAATCCCACTTTGTCCCCCTATCATGCTTAGAATTGTTTCCTATTGCTGTTGATTTTTCGTAAGCTTTCTCCACCGCTTCCATAAAAGCGGCACGAATCTTATTCTGTTCCAAAGCCTTAATTCCCTGTATGGTAGTCCCTCCCGGCGAGCAAACCTGCTCCCTTAAAACCGCCGGATGTTCACCGGTCTCCATCATCATTTTCATAGAGCCGCGAATAGTTTGAACCACTAATTCACGCGACAGCTTAGCGTCCAGCCCGACCTGGACTCCGGCGGTTATTAAAGCTTCCGCTACTAAAAAAACAAACGCCGGACCTCCTCCTGACAGAGCAGTAACCGCATCAATGCTGGTCTCCGGCAACACCACCGTTAAACCGGTCGCAGCTAATAACTTTTCGGCTATCTCCAAATCTTCCTGCTTTACTGACGCACCGGCCGCTAAAGCCGAAACGCCCTCTCCAACCATGCAGGGGGTATTGGGCATAACCCGGATAACCGCCGTTTCCGGCAGTTCTTTCTCTATGTCCTCTATCCTGACTCCGGCCGCTATAGATATAACCAGCTGTCCCGGCCTGGCCATTCCCCGGCCCTTTTGCAGCACCCCCGCAACCTGCTGAGGTTTAACCGCCAGCAGAAGCACATCGGAAACCGCAAACAGCTCTTCCGAGCTTTCCAGATGATTCATATGAAAATCTTTTTTAAATAATTCTATTCTTTCGGGCAAAAAATCATTACCAAATAATTCATCAAACAAAGGTTTGCCAGTGTTCTGAATTCCTTTGATCAAAGCATAAGCCATTTTCCCGCATCCGATAACACCGAGGGTTTTCGGCACTATCTGATTCCTCCGGGTGAATTGGGCGAATAATTGCTCTTGCGCATTAAAACTTGCATATCCCTGGAAAATTCCGTATTGTTCGGCGCAAAAATATAAATATTATTGCCTAATTTCTGATATTGCCCTTCTAACGCATAAATAGTCCCGCTCAGAAAATCAGCCAGCCTCTGTGCTACAGCCGGAGGCGTCTTTTCAAAATTAATAATCAGTTGTTTGCGGGTTTTTAAGTGATCGGCCAACATTTGCACTTCATCAAAACTGATAGGTTCCGCGATAACCACTTTAACAGTTTTATTGCTGTGAATGCTCACCACATTGTCTTTGCTTCTGTTCTTCTCTTTTTCCTTAAATTGACTGAGATTTGCATCTTCTTCATTGGCTTCTTCTTCAACTACTCCCAAAAATGACCATATTTTGTCAACTACTCCCATACTTGCGTCCTCCATTTTTTATTATTTAGCTTTCCAATAATTCTCACTCACTGAAAATCAGCAAAAAGCGACCTGCCAATTCTGACTATATCCGCACCTTCTTCGACCGCAACCTCAAAATCCTGCGACATCCCCATAGACAAATGTTCCAATGTTATATTCGGAGGGAACTTCCTCTGTTCCAGATTTCTTTTGAGCGCTGCCAATTCTTTAAAAACCGGCCTGACTTCTTCCGCATTATCAACCAATGGCGCCATAGTCATAAAACCTTTGATCCTCAGATTTCCCAGCTCTTGTCCGGCCGCCTCCAAAAACCGCGCTGTTTCCAGCAGCTCTAATCCGGATTTTTGCGTTTCCTGTGCTACATTCACCTGAACCAAAACATCAATTAACACATTCAGAGCCTGTCCCCGCTTATTTAATTCCTGAGCCAAATTCCAGCGGTCCAGTGAATGTATCAAAAAAGGCCGCCTTTCAGGAGTTATTAAATCCTTAACTTTATTGGTCTGTAATTGTCCTATCATATGCCATCTGGCTTGCGGCAAAGAGTTTTGTTTTTCTTTCAGCTCCGGAACGCGGTTTTCGCCAAAGTCATTAACGCCCAAGCGAAAAACTTCCGTAACCGCGTAAACATCAACCGTCTTAGAAACTGCCACTAAAGTAATCCCTTCAGGCGGTTTTTTCCCATTCCGGCAAGCCGCTATATTTATCCTGTTTTTTATATCGTCCAGCCGCAATTTAAACATCTTTACTTCTCTTTTACAATAAGCCGTTTTATTATTATACAATATTTTTCTCCTGTAAACACTTTTTTTTACAATTTTATTATTATTTCATGAAAATTCAGAAAAGGTTTACAAATAGGCGAAAAAAGTCCTGGAAGCTATTTTTTCAAGGCTATCGCCGCGCCCATGCGTCCGGTAAACCCTTTATCCCGGCGATACGAAAAAAATATTTCCTTACGGCAGCTGCTGCATAGGCCGCAGTTAAAAATATTGCTTTCCTTCACTCCCGCCTGCCGGCAGGAATAATTAATAGTAGCAGGCAAATCCCAGATAAGCGCTCCTTTGCCGTTACGTGAGGTAAACTGCTCTTTGTCATGAAATTTCTCCATTACTTTTTCTTGCAGCTCCGCTTGGATTTCAAAACAGCACGCCTGAATGCCCGGTCCGATGAACACCTGAATATCGTCCGGCCTGCTGCCAAGAATCTCCCGCATCTTTTTAACCGTTTCCTTTCCTATTTCAGCCAAAGTACCCTTCCAGCCGCTGTGGGCTAATCCGATTACTTTTTTTTCAGGGTCGAATAAATAAACGGGAAAACAGTCTGCGTAAAAAGTCATCAAAAATACATCAGGGACGGCAGTTATTAAGGCGTCACAATCCGGAAGCGCGCTTTCGTAATCCCACATTCCCCGGCCGCAATCTCTTTCCTCCACCGCTTTGACCGTGTGCCCGTGGACTTGCGCGCAAGCGACGCCCTTCCGCAAATCTCCTCCCAGCGCGTTCAAAAACTTCTTCCGGTTATTTATTACATTTTCTTTATCGTCGCCCACATGCAAAGCCAAATTCAGTGATTCACAGGCTCCCGCGCTGACGCCGCCGGTACGTGATGAAAAAGCGGCCTGCGCTCCCAGGCGTTCCCAGTCCGGAATTACTATATTCCTGAGCTCTTTATTATCGCCGCCGCGCCATTGCCATTTCATAGTTTGCCAAACCCTTTCCTGTTCCTTTACAATATATTTATGATATTTATGTAACAACATGTAACAACATCAGGAAGGAACGGAAGGAAGTGTCGGTTTGCTGTGCATAAAATGCGGCGGCCCCTTATCCGGAAACAGCTTGTACTGCTCCTGCTGTGATATTCACTGGAGCAGGAACAAATGGGTCGAAATAATACGTATTTCCCCGCCTGAGCATTTATTCGTAATCGGGCTGCTGGAATCATGCGGCATCCCTTTGCAGACTATCAACCGTAATATTTCCGCCTTTCCCACCTCATACGCGGGACCTTCTACCGGCATCAGCATCATCGTTCCTGAGCCTTACGCCGATGTTGCCGGAAAAATAATTACCGGAACAAGCTAATCCGAAAATTAACCGCCGTCAAAATTGTTTTTTTTCATCTGTTCAATCGTTTTGATAAAGCTGTTAATATCGGCAAACTGCCTGTATACAGAAGCAAACCTCACATAGGCGACTTCGTCAAGTTTACTCAGCCTGTCCATTACCTTCCCGCCAATCACTTCCACGTTGACTTCCCGTTCATATTCGTCTCTCAGCTCCCGTTCAATTTCCCCCACCCGCCTTTCTATATCTTCCAAACTAACCGGCCTTTTTTCACAGGCTTTATTTATCCCGTTAAAAATTTTTTCCCGGGAAAAATATTCACGGTCGCCGTTTTTTTTGATCACCAGTAAAGGTCTCTCTTCCAGCCTTTCATAAGTAGTGAAGCGGCGTTTGCAGCCCTCGCATTCCCTTCTCCTTCTGATAACGGAATTATCCTCGCTGGCGCGGGAGTCCACCACCCGGCTTTCCACCCCCTGGCAATAAGGACAGCGCATCAATAATCACCTCAGTTAGACTTACTTTTGTTTTTCATTATCTCCAATCCGCTTCCATTATGCAAGTAGCGCTTACAAATGCTCCTCATCCAGTAAAAAATTACGGCGATATTCGCTCATTTCCAGCGCTCCCGGCGCTTCTACCAGGATAACGTCACGGCCGATACGCACAATCTTCTCCCATGGTACTATAACATCTTCTTTTTTGGAGAAAAAACCCATTCCTTTCTGGCGTCCCGGCAAAATTAAAGCGACCACCCGGCCGTTGTGCAAATCCAAATCAATATCTATAATATTCCCCAATCTCTTCCCGTCTAAAATATTTACCACATCCCGAGCGCGCAGTTCAGATATTTTGATCATATTATCACCTCGTTTTATTTTATGAAAATAAGTTGAAAAATAGACATCGCGCAATGGAACGCCAATACTTTTCCAGCGCTGTCTTCAGCCTTAATTCAGTTCACACCGGCTCAGCCTCTCCTTCAACAGGGAAGGCGGCTGCGCCCTCGGATCCGGCAATTTCCCGGAAAGCGGCGTTTTTCCATAATCCGCTCCGGCGCCTTCAGCGGCGCAGCCGAAGTCGGACGCGCTTTCATGGCGCGTAAAAACCAAAACCCAACCTGACCGTACAGTTACGGTACTGTTTCGTGCCGTTCCGCAAGCCGCCGTTACCTCTAGCCGCTATATTGTATTTATCAACATCATTATGGTATAATCTTACAAACGCCGCGAATGGCCGAATCTTCAACGCGTCCGGCGAAAAATCCGCGAAAGAACTATTTCGTGAAAGAAAGTGATCTCTTAATGAAAAAAATCTGCCTTTTGCTGTTTATACCGCTTATACTGGCCGCTTGTTCGCAAGAACCCGCCCGGCAATTAAAAGAACCGGAAAGGTTCGCGGCGACAATTCCTATTGTCTACACTTACAAAGAGCAAATAACCCCCTTGCCGCTGCCGGAATTCACCGGAAACGTTGCGGGGCGTACCATAGCGGAGTTCGACATACCGCTGCGTGATGAGGCGGTTAAACGCGTTAGGCAAGTTTTATATGAGAGCGGCGCGTCGTCTGATGAAATTTATTCATTTTTGGAAATTAACGGCGTTCGCTATGATCTGGGGCGGATCGGCGCGCGTACCGATGAGAAAATCGCGGAAAACCAGCTTGAAATAGCAATGTTTAACAGCGACAGTACCGTTTACGCGCAATACAAAATCGCGGAAAATGATTTTACCTGTTTCTATGATATGAAAGATATGAGCGACGGTGCGCCGCAGGAACTCTTCCGCATTGACGGCCCAGTGGAATTGGAACATGTGAATATTATCTTTAGCGCTTATGCTACTAATAACATATGGGCCGGACGGAGCGGGCGGCTTTATAAATACGACATTAAAGAAGCTACTTTATCCGGCGTTGACGTGGCGGCTTTGCTCGGCTGCGACCGCCTTGAAAAAGACGGCTCCTATTACACCGCGCTGGCCGCCGATGGTACGGTTTTGGCGCGCTACACCCTGGAACGCGAAGGATTTTATACGGGCGTACCTGACAGTCTTGGTTCCTGGGCCAATATCAGTTCATCCCTTGCGCGTCCGGACGGCTGGGAACAAATCGTGACGGACAAGCGTTTCCAGCTGGGCGAGACATATATCAAAGGGTATTGGGGGCCGGAGGATGATCAAACGCCGTATTACGCTTTCCGTTTCGGAACCTATCCTAATATAGACGGCTCGACGGTTGCCGTGCCTATGGCTATTGAGTTCGCGCGTCAGCACTTGGAGCTCAGCGAGGCGGACGCGGCTTCTTTTGTCTTATTCCAAACTACCCACGCGGCATATTTAAATTTGATCACAAAAGGCGGACCATACAACATTAGTTCGCTGCATGAATTTTACGACGACTCTCCTGCTATAGCGGACTACACGCATCCTGCGGATTTGCTGATCGTGACCTATCCGTCCGAAGATGAACTCGCTCTGGCGCGGCAGTATGGCATAAACCTGAAAATAGAGCCGGTGTGTCATGACGCGTTGGTATTCATCACCCACAAAGACAATCCCGTGGACAGCCTGACTCTTGAAGAAGTGCGCGGAATTTACTCCGGCAGCATAACGAACTGGAAAGAAGTTGGCGGGTCTGATGAACCGATAGTCGCCTACCAGCGCGAAGCTAATTCCGGCAGCCAAACGGGTATGGAGCAGCTTGTCATGCAAGGCGCGCCTATGCTGCCTCCCAGGACGAGCATAATTGACAGCATGGGAATCCTGATAGACACTGTAGCGGAATATCAAAACGGCCTTTCCAGCATCGGCTATACCTACAAATATTATATTGATAAGCTGTATCAGAACGACAATATCAAAATCCTGCTGATCGACGGCATAGCGCCGGACAGTGAAAATATAGCCGGGTTAAAGTATCCTCTCACCGTCAGCTACTACGGCGTCGTCCGTGAAAATGACGGCGCTGACAGCATCGGACATCAATTTCTGGAATGGATGCTCTCCGGCGAAGGGCAGCGCTGTATCGCGCAGGCAGGCTATGTGCCTCTGGATAAAAGCCGGCCATAAAAATCATATCTGATTTCTAAATCACCCGCACCCTGCTTTTCTCATGCCCTTACATAAGGAAAATCGTTATATTCGGCTTTAAATATGATAGCAAAACGTCGTCCTATTTTTGCTAATCCGGCAGCAAACCTCTTTTACCCATTTTTTTATATTATTTTCTTAATAACCGTGAACAAATTCTCTTAACCAACTCACATGAGCGCTGACGAGCAGCCAATTTTTTCTTTAGTGTTAATAAAATTTTCCGTTTTATAATAGGCCGGCCGATTGACCGGAGACATGGCGGTATGCTGTGGCCAGACAATATTATCCGCGAATTTCACTGTACAGAAAATATAAAAAAATATTATTAAACTCCAAAAACGTCTTGACCTTATGATACTTATCTGATATTATTATGATATCAAATAAGTATCGGGCAAAAATTCGGCGGCCGATTTGAAACGTGGAACAACAGAAAAGTCGGCGCAAATCTGAAAGGAAGAGATAGTATGAATCACAATGAACTTCAAAAGGAACTCGTCAATGAAGAAAAACGCGCGGCGACGATAAGCGGTATGGGTATGTTTTTGCTCACCTGCTTGCTGACGCTGGCGTCAATCTTTGGCATTTTCTACTCTGTGGCGTCTGGAGCAATCGCGTTTTTAATAATATCACTAATCTATCTGGTGATAATCATGCCTTTTCTTTGGGCTGGCCTCAAAATTCTGAAGCCGAACGAAGCCTATGTACTGACCATATTCGGCAAATATTACGGAACCCTTAAAGGCCCGGGCTTCTTTTTCGTAAATCCTTTCGTTACCGCCGCCAAACCCGGCGTTAGCTATATAAACACAGCTATGAATTATACACACAACGCAGTCAGCGGAGAAAAAAACGCTCACGTCGTCATGACGCCCAGCAAAAAAATATCTCTTAAAGCGATGACCTTGAGCAGCGATAAGCAAAAAATTAACGACCTCATGGGCAACCCCATAGAGATTGGCATTGTCGTGATATGGCGCGTTGTAAATACCGCGAAGGCGATATTCAATGTAGACAATTACCATGAATTTTTATCGATACAATGCGATTCGGCGCTGCGAAATATTGTGAGGCTATACCCTTACGACATTCCCGATGAAGATGATGAAAGCTCATTGCGGGGCAGCAGCGAAAAAGTGGCAGGTAAGCTGAAGATAGCGATACAGGAAAAAGTGGAAATAGCGGGATTGGAAGTTCTGGAGGCGAGGATCACGCATTTGGCTTACGCGCCTGAAATAGCCGCGGCAATGCTCCAAAGGCAGCAAGCGGCGGCGATAATAGACGCAAGGGCGGCAATCGTGAAAGGCGCCGTAGGCATGGTGGAAATGGCATTGGCCCAGCTCAGTGAAAACGGAATTGTCGACCTTGACGAGGAACGCAAAGCCGCTATGGTCAGCAACCTTTTGGTGGTGCTCTGCGGCAGCAAAGACGCTCAGCCTATCGTCAACAGCGGCTCTATATATTAGCCGCGGAGAACAAAGAAATTAATAATATACTGAAAATATATGGTGCCGGCAATGGATAATAGAAAAGATACCCCTAAAAAACAAATACCGCTGCGCCTGTCCGCCAGTTTATACAAGGAACTGGCCGCTTGGGCGGAGGATGATTTCAGATCCGTGAACGGGCAGATCGAATATTTGCTGACGGAGTGCGTCAGGCGGCGCAGAAAAGGTTCCGGAAAGCTTTTC
This sequence comes from Syntrophomonadaceae bacterium, assembly GCA_031270725.1. Lineage (GTDB taxonomy): Bacteria > Bacillota > Syntrophomonadia > Syntrophomonadales > Syntrophomonadaceae > JAISDD01. Next base: position 13,071 of record JAISWS010000007.1, read on the forward strand.
GGAAATATCAGCCATGATGAAAACGCCTGATGGTTGTGCAATCCTAATTCGCGATTAAAGGTCTCCCCGCAGCAGAACTGTGGGGAATTAGACCCTCAGTGATTAAAAACACTTCTTGATCGGCTCGGTATTTTATTAAATATAATGCCTATCGGAATATACATCGCCGCTTTCGTGAAATTCAAAACGCCTTATATTTCGGCGGTTAAGCTCTGTATGCGCCTGAACGCGCCGGAGATTTCAGATACAAAACGCTTCCCCCTCTTCTGAAATTTTGCCGCCGCGCAAACCGCTCCGGATGTTTTCGTTTTTCCTAATCAGCGACGCTCTTTTTTACGTCAATTTCCTTTCATCACAATGAAAAATAAATAAGGGGAAGCCTGTCCGCGTAACGCATAACCGTTCCTTCTCTGTTATTTTTGCATGTGACATTTTGAAAGATTGGGCCGCATATGTTAGAATGTTAAGGGATTTTATTTTTGAGCGCGGCACAATGTCCTTCCGCCGTCTGTTTCGCGCGGCGCGGAAAACGCGCCGCATTTTATAATATGATTTTCAGTTTGTGGCCGCGGTTCCATTGTGTACGCCTGTTTATACATGTTCAGGAGTTTTTTTATGAAAATTCTGGTAGATGCTGACGCTTGTCCGGTCAAACAAATTATCGTTCGGATCGCGAAACAAAATAATATACCGGTTACCATGCTGGCCGACACTTCTCATGAACTGAACGACGGATACAGCCATATCGTGATTGTCGACCGGCATGCCGAAAGCGTTGATTACGCCTTGATGAAGCTGCTCACCCGCGGCGACATTGTGGTTACTCAGGATTTCGGGTTAGCGGCTATGGTTTTGGGAAAAGGCGCACAGGCGATTAATCAGAACGGATTTATTTTTACCGATGACAATATCGATTCATTACTCATGAACCGTTATATTGGGCAAAAAATCAGGCGCGGCGGCGGACGAACCAAGGGGCCCGCCAAACGCGGCAAAGCAAACGACGCCCTGTTCGAAACTATGTTTACCCGTGTCGTTACCCGGGCTCTGGCCAGCGGCGAAACAGGCGGCGGCTGATTAACTCTTCCCTGATGTAACGCCCAGTGATTTTATATTAATTTTTTGGCGGCCGCTTCCGCAGGCCATATTTTCGGGGAAACACCGTTCAGCCCCTGTTTTTTCAGCTGCCGCAGTTGACAAAAACCGTCCGGGGAGGCGCAGAATCAGCTTTCAGGACGCTCATCCTGTCTGCCCCAGTAAGCGTACTGAATCCCGATAATGCTCTTGCCGTCCATGATTTCATTGCGCCTTACCAGGTCGAACGCCTGGCTCAAAGGCATTTTTGTGACCTCCAAAAATTCATCGGGATCCGGATTGGGGTTCCCCGCTGTCAAACCGGCAGCTAAATAAACGGTCAGCTCTTCCGTGCAAAATCCGGGCGAGCTGTAATAAGAACATATTTTTTCCCAATGTCCGGCTCGCGCTCCGATTTCTTCCCGTAATTCCCTCTTAGCGGCCGCTAAAGGGTCTTCTCCCTGATTTAAAGTCCCCGCCGGTATTTCAAGCATAATTTTCTGAGCAGCTTTTCTGTACTGCCTGACTAAATAAATATTGTTTTCTTCATCCAAAGCCACGATCGCGACCGCTCCGCTATGTTCCACAATCTCTCTGGCGCCGCGCTTTCCATTAGGAAGCAGCACCGTATCCACCCGCAAATTTACAATTTTTCCGGAAAAGATTTTTTGTGAAGCTATGGTTTTTTCTTCTAAGTTCATTTGTTACCCCCTATTTGAATATATATATCCGCCGCCGCATATACTTGGGAAAGAAGCCTGATTAAAATATCTATGGCCAAAGGAGTACGAAAAATGCAAATTACCTCCAACAGCAGCAGTTTAACCATGATAGGCGCCATAAAAGACATTAAAAGCTACTTAGCTCAGTTTCCCGGCAATATAACCCTGTCAGACTTCCTGAAAATGAGAATGGATTCAGGGAACCCTTAATAATACCCCTCCACCGTACATCTTCGGCGCATTTTTCACAGGGCGGGACTTCCGGGCGGTTCGCCCGGGCAAGCGCGGTTTTACGCCATTGCCCCCATTTTTATTATAGCCAGCACAATCTCGGTTATTTCCTTCAGAGAGGCCACCGAAACAAATTCATCGCAGGTATGGACGTCTTTCATTCCCACTCCCAGGTTAACGCAGGACAGGCCGGCCGCGTTTAAAATACTGGCGTCACTGCCTCCGCCGGTATTAATCAATTTAGGAGCTATCCCCAGAGAATTTACGGCCCGTACCGCCAGGCGCACCGCCGGGTTATCCGGCTCAAGGCTTATTTCCGGATAAAGCTGCTCTACCTTAGTTTCGGCTCTGGCTCCCGTTTTTTTAACTTCTTCGGTAAATGTACGTATCAGCCGCTCAGTCAGATCCGCCAGTTTAGAGCCGTTTATACTGCGCGCCTCACCTATGGCCACGCATTTTTCCGGCACAATATTACGGGCGGTTCCGCCGTGAATCAGTCCTATACTGCAAGTAGTTTCATGATCTATCCGTCCGTCCGGCATTTTGGCTATCGCCGCCGCCGCGATCTTAACGGCGTTCAGCCCCGTCTCCGGATTGATACCGGCATGAGCCGCCTTTCCGTACACTGTATATTCAAACGCGTTGAGCGCCGGCGAACCAAGCACAATAGCGCCGGGATCGTCTCCGGCGTCCAGCACGTAACCCATTTCCGCTTTAGACCGGCTGATATCGAAATTTTTTACCCCCAGCAGCCCTTGTTCTTCGCAAACCGTAAACAAAAATTCTATAGGCGGATGGGGTATTTTTTCTTCTTTTAAAACATCGTAGACTTCCAGCAAAGCGGCGATTCCTATTTTATCGTCGCCGCCTAAAACAGTTTCCCCCTCGCTTCTGATGATTCCGTCCGCTCCCACCCGCGCTTTAATTCCCACGCCCGGCTGAACTGTATCCATATGCGCTGAAAATAACAAAACCGGCCCGGCAGCCGTTCCCGGGATTTCCGCAAACAGATTGCCGGCCTCCCCTTCTATCGCCGCGCCGGCCTGATCTTCCGTAACCCGTAAACCGCGCTTTTCCAAAGCCGCCCGCAAATAATCCTTTAACGCTCCTTCCTGTTTAGACGGAGAAGCGATTTCCGCCAGTTCCAAAAATAAATCCACCAATCTGCTCTCATTAACTATTATAATCACCCCCCTGAAATACATTAATCTTTAATATTATATAACAACAACGCGCAGGGCTCTGTAAAATTTTTAAAATATCTCTTTCATTTCGCTGTTAAGCAGTTTTTTTCACCCATAAAACCAGAAAAAATAATTTTACTTGACAAAAAGCGCCGTTACCAGCAAAATTTTAAATATAATCATGATAATCCCCGCGCCGCGGATCGGGCTGACAACTTTTACCAACACGCTCAAGGCTCGCTCCGGTGCCGTTAATATCTACTTTTTACCGCATACTAAGGGGATTATCCGTAGCCGCGAAACCTTTATGCGCGTTTTTTTAACGCCGGCATTGTCTATTTTAATTAAACCGTTTATTTTAAGGAGGAATTCCGTTTATGATAAGGCGCTTTTTATGGACTCCGCTGCTCCTGCTGCTGCTGACTTTTCTGTCCGCCTGCGCCGCCGCGCCGGTGGCGCAAACGCCTGTTTCCGAAGAACCCGCGGCGGAAGTGTCCGAACCCGTGCCTCCGGAAGAAGAAGCGCCCGACTCCGAAGGGACTCTGAGAGCGCTGGCGGAGGCGTTCCCGTTGGAAGAAGAATTCGCCCCTTTTATGACCCCGGACACCTCGATAGAATTAGGCGGCTTCACGTATGGCGATTTTGACGGGGACGGCGTCCATGAGGCTTTTGCCCGCAAAGACGTGGAATACGTGGAGAATATCAACCGCAGCTTTACAGACCGTGCCGCTGCTGCTTGGATTTTTGTCCGTCCGGACGGCTGCGAGCTATTGGAAGTGGAGCAGGAGACATTTTCATCTTTGCGGCGCGGAACACTGGACGGCCTCGAGCTTTTTTTATTCAGCGGCAGCTCAGTCTCAGACACCATCTATTCCATCTATCGGGTAAAAGACAGCCGGGCGGTTCGTTTAGTCAACCCCGCCCGGGAACTGGCCGCTCTGGTATCTCCCGAGCGCT
>JAISWS010000012.1 GCA_031270725.1 Syntrophomonadaceae bacterium
TATGTTGGACACGTTGTACGGGGTTCTGAGGCTGTATGATATTTCGCCGTTTACATGCGAGGGCGCCCAATTCGATCCCCATAGGCAAAGGGTTGTGAAAACAATAAAAACTCAAGACGAGTCGCTTTTTAAAACAGTCAGCGAGCGTCTGTGCCGGGGATATGAACGTAACGGCGTTGTTTTAAGCAGGGAACAGGTGGCGGCGTATGTGGTTGAAAAGGAATAGGAGGAGATAAAAATGTATTATTACGGGATTGACTTGGGCACGACATATTCCTGCATTGCCAGGGCGGATGACGACGGTAATGTTGAGATTATAAAAAACTTGGAAGGGAAGGATATTACCCCTTCGGTTGTGGAATTCCGGAGTAAGGACGAAAGGGCTGTCGGCGAAACCGCCAAGGCTGCCATGATTATAAACGCGGAGAACACGGTCAGCTTTATAAAGCAAAAAATGGGCGATTCTACCTACCGTTTCAGTTTCAATGGTATCGAATATCCCCCGGAGCAAATATCCGCTTTTATACTTAAGAAATTGGTCGAGGACGCTCAGAAGCTTACAGGAGACACCATAACGGAAGCTGTTATTACTGTGCCCGCTTATTTTGGGATTAATGAACGGATGGCGACAGCAAACGCCGGTAAAATAGCGGGGCTTGAGGTGCTGGGCAATGTCAACGAGCCGACAGCCGCTGTAATTGCTTACGCCGCGGCGCATAAAGACCTTGACGGCAAAATAGTCCTTATTTATGACCTTGGCGGCGGCACTTTTGACGTGACAATCGCGGAGATCAACGGGGGCAATGTAACGGTCATATGCACAAACGGCGACCACAGCCTGGGCGGCAAGGATTGGGACGCCAAAGTCAGGGAGTTTGTTACTGGTGAGTTTATTGACGCGACAAACGCGGACAGCGCTGATTTAAACGATGGTGAATTTCAGTCCGTTCTTGTCGTCAGAACCGAAGAGGCAAAAAAACAACTGACGGGAAGAACAAGCACGGATATTCCCTTGAGGCTGGATAAAGACCATAAGGCTTCTATACCCTTATCACGTGAAAAGTTCGACGGACTTACAGCCGGTTTGTTAGGGAGAACCATAGCGCTTACCGACGAGGCCATAAGTCAGGCGAAAAACAAGATAAGCAGCAAGGGCGTTCCATGTGACAAATTTGATGAAATTATCCTTGTCGGCGGTTCGGCACGGATGCCGCAAGTGGAGGAGATTTTAAAGAAAAAATATGGTGTTACGCCAAAGATGTTCGACTTTGACCTGGCTGTGGCAATGGGCGCGGCGCTTATAGCGCGTATGATAAAAAATCCGCCCCCTCCGGAGCCGGGCAAGAGCCTTAGCTTGGGCGGAGGCGTGGAGGCCCCCGTTGTTGACGTAACAAGCAAGAGTTACGGAATATTTGCGATTGGAGACGGCGACGAAAAGATATTGTCGAATGTTCTGCTGAAAAATACGCCAATACCCTGTTCAGCCACAAAAATATACACCACAATTTCCGCTAATATGTCGTATGTTTCAGTGGATATATATGAAAGCGATACGGTTGACGCGGCTGTAGACAGAGGTTTCGGCACGAAAATTGCGGACGGGGAGCTTAAACTGCCGCCGGGTCTGCCCAAGGGCGCCCCAATTGAAGTTACGTTCAGCCTGGACAGAAACGGGCTGCTCACATTAACAGCTGTCGAATTAACACATGGAATGAAGTGCAAAGTAGAGGTCAAGGTTCAGGGGCTTTCCGACGCTGAGGTCGAGGGCTTGGCCATGGCCACGAAATCTACCCGTGTGTAGACGCGTTTGAAAACTGGATTCCGATAGTCGTGCTTGCTCCAAATGACGCGCGGGCGAACGCAGTTCACCCCTACAGTATATTTTTGTGTGTTTTGCGGCTCTTAAACTTCCTTCTGGCGAAATACACGAAAGACGCGCAAATATAAAAGCCTATGCTCGTTCATTGAAGCCTGTGAAATCTATGTCCGTTCATAGCGCGGGCGGAACTGTAGGGGCGAACTGTGTTCGCCCGCACGCCGGGGCAAATTTCAAGCTTAGCGGGTATGTCGTTGCCGCGAAAGGTTGGTTATTGCCCGGGGCCGCTTTAGTGCCGCAAATTTTGGTTGTGGGTTTTGTTTAAACGGTAATGTAACGCGTGTATATTTCTTAGATGGTGAAGCCTATGGCGCAAAATCGACAGAAGGATTGGGAAATAAAGCGTAAAAAAGATAAAGAAAGCTTTGACAGATACCAGGATGACCTTGGAACATTCCTCCGCGGTTTGGATGGTCTGCTTAAAGATTTTTTTGCGATGCAAAAACAAGCTGAAACTGGAAAGGATACTTTATACGATTTCCTTAGCTTTCAACATATTGAATTTCAGCCTGACGAAAATGAAATTAACAACACAAGTTGCGAGGCAATACAGAAAGAGACAGTTGAAGCCTTAAATAAGCGGGCAAACGCAATAAGCGAAATTTACCGCCGTTTATCCCAAAGCCCTGAATTGCGTGAGACCGCTGTTAAGTTAGTAGAAAAGTGTTTATATTTATTTCCGACCGGCGGAAATATAGCAAATAAAAATAAATATGACAACTATCTTAAATTAAAACAGAAGCAAGATTTACTTAGCAGGATTGAAAATGAAGTGGATAATCACGGGGAAAAGATTGCGGCTTCCATTAAATATACTATGATCAATAAGGCCGCGCGCTGGTATTTTCCGAAGCCGGAAGCGGAAAAGTTTTTCAAGGATTGCTGTGAGGTTTATGGCTATACAGAAGAAGAGGATGACTGGGACGGCAAGGATGAAGAAGAAAAGACTGGCGGAGGCGCTTCAAGCAAGGAAGAAGGGGCGGGAGGCAGCGGCTCAGGTAAGGAAGACGCGGAGGAAGACGGTGGGTCTGCAGATCCGCCGCCACCTGCTAAGAACCGTATTTTGGCGGGTTGGTTAGCTATATTTTTCGGTACGCTGAGGGTACATGAGTTTTACTTGGGTAATATTGATAATGATAATGTCTGGTCCGCTTCTATTGGAGCTGAAATGTTGCTGTTTCATCTGCTTTTTTTCAAAAAAGTTATAGCTGGCTTTGCCATGATAAATACACCTTGGCTGCCATCAGAGTTATATAGATACAAGTTTGTTGAAAGCTTAGAAAATTGGGTTAAGATTATCCAGAAGAGCTTGATTTTATTAGGGATTTTAGGAGGATATCCTTACCTTTTTCTTTATCCATTTATTCAAGGGATTATGTTGCTAAGCCGTAAAGGCGATTATGCTAAACATGGCAGCAATTATAACTTTGAAAATGATGGACGTTCGACAAATCAATGGATAGCTATCCCAACTATATTTCTGATTGTAATAAGTTTTCTAATTTTTCAAAATTGGGATTCAGGGTTCGATTTTGCTGCTATGTGGCAATTTATTAGCGATTATGCCCTTTTATTTTGGGATTGGTTTAAACCACAAGACCTTGGTAGGGCTTATCCCTGAATAAAGCAGAATGGCTTAAATGCTGGATTTTAAAACACAGAAATGGCGCAAAATCAGCATTCTTGCCTATTAAGGGATAGGCTCTAAATTAAATAAAAGAACAAATTTCTCCCGGAGAATCAGCAATCAGTATATTTTTAGGGGGTGAGTTTATGATTTGCAAGCAGTGCGGGGCACAAAATTCGGACGACAGCCGCTTCTGCGCCGAATGCGGCAGTCCGGAGGATACGGGCGGGGGCGGAAACCCTATGCCGGACGGAGGCGTGATTCCCAAACGGAAAGTGCCGACTCGCGAGATATGGATTACTTTAGCGTGTATTGCCGCCGGGTTTATTGTCGGTTCCAGTTTACTGGTATTGAATATCAAACCCAAGCCCGAAAAGGTGGTAGAAAACTATTATAACGCTCTTTCCGGCATAGATTATACTACCTTGACAAATTTAATGGATTTTTCGCGGTCGGATGCCGACACCGCTGAAAAGCAGCGGGATTATATCATCTTGAAAATAGCGATTTTCAGATTTGCTGAAGCGGAGACCGCGGTTATTGAAGAAATTGACGTTACAGAAGTGCCGGACGAGGATGAAGACGAGGACACAAAGCTGTTTCAGGTGGAGTACCTAATGACCGGCAGAGATAAACCATCCAGCAACAAGGTAGCGTTGATTAAGACCCAGGATGTATGGAAAGTGTTGGCGGATTAATGAGCCGGATTTTAGAGAAGGGAGATTTATTTTATGGCTAATTTTTGTAACAATTGCGGCAAGCCCCTTGCGCCGGGGGAAACCTGTGACTGTCAAACCGAGGCGCGTTACGGCGATTTGCTGGAGATGTTTCCCCGCGAAATTAAACCCTGCGAAGATGAGGAAAAAATTAAAGCGTGGCATGTCAGCGGCTTGTATTCTAAATTTTTTCGGTTCCATAAGGCTGACGGTGTCCTGACCGTGACGAATAAGCGGATTATTTTCCGCACAAGAGGCGTGAAGAACGAGAAAAATTTCATACACAGCGAAATGCCTATTGAGCATGCCGCGGGCGTGACCGTGCAAAAAGGCCGCTTCTTCGACATCATATCGGGGCTGATTGTCTATTGGCTTATTGGTATGCTGTTTTCACTGCCTAATGTGCTCTACTCCGTATTTTCCGGGCGCGGCGTTTCCCTGTTTGGTATGCGGCAAAGTAACGATACGGGCAGAACGGTTTTCACTATTATATACTGGTTGGTTGTGCTTGGTTTCGCGGCCTATAAAATTTATCAGCAGCGTCAGGCGGCGATTCAGGCCGGTCGAATTTTTGAGATTAAACCGGTCTTTAAACGGTTGCTGACGATTTTTTGGCCAATTAAGAACGCGCTGACCTTGGTCATTGTTTCCAAAAACGGCGGGCAAGGTATAATTAAGATTGATGTGCCAAAGCGTTTTGGGGTTTTGGACGTTTCAGCTGAACAAGAGCCGGACGATTCGATTGTTAAGTTGTCGTCCATACTGGGACGGATTATCAGCGACGTTCAACTGTACGGGACCGCGGATGTAAGCGAGGGGTGATTTGGCGGTGTCGGAGTTAAATGATGTAATGCAGGGCGGCAAGATAGCAATGGACGTTGTCAATAAAATTAAACAAGGGTTTGAAAAAGGTTCCCACCTGCAGAACTCGCCGGTTAAAACCGCTACGCAGGGAAAAGGCATGGGACAGTAAGAATGGAGGGTTTATATGGCTAAATGGCGTTTTTGGACTTGGAGAGACGGTAAGGATGATGGCGGGGATGGTTCCGGGGATGGTTCCGGTGACGGCAAAGCTGGTAAAGAGGGCGATGGTGGAGGCGGAAATGGTACCGATGGACAGGAACCGATGGCGAAAAAGGAACCAGCCCGCGTGCTTCCAAAAGATGATGAAAATAAAAAGGTACAGATAAAAGATCCTGGGGGTGGGGGCAAGATAGCAGCCAATGTGGCCAATAATCTTAACGCCGCTAAGCCTAACGTAATGGCGACGTTGAAAGGATTTCGTGACGGCAACGGCAAGGACAACGGCAAGGACAACGGCAAGGACAACGGCAAGGACAAGGGCAAGGACAAGGGCAAGGACAAGGGCAAGGACAACGGCAAGGACAAGGGCAAGGGTGGAAGCGGAGATGGACAGGGACCACCGAGATAATCCAACATTGAAAAAAGTTCATAAAGATAGCGGCCCAGGGGATGGTCCGGATGGTCCGCACCGTTAATACTTAACAACAAGGAGGCGCAACACACAATGAAAAAGGTTGAAGTATTTGACGGAAACTCGCTTCAGCCTTCCCCAACCTTAGTGAAGCCGGCGGGGAGAGTGATGGCGACATTCAGCGGCAGCGACGCCGCGGGCAAGCGGGCGCAAATTCCCTTTGACGAAAACTTGCTAAGCCGGCACTTGATGTTTTTGGGCGGTATCGGGACAGGGAAAACGAACGCCATATCGCAGCTTATAGCGCAGCTGCGGGATAATATGACGGAAAGCGACGTCATGATAGTGTTTGACTCAAAGGGGGATTTTTACAACGATTTTTACCGCCACGGCATAGACGTTGTAATCAGCAATGACGAAAAATCCGTAGGTATCGGCGGTAAAGCGGATTACTGGAATATCTTTAACGAGATAGCGCGCGACAGCCATATGGAGGATAACATAACAGAGATTGCGAAAACGCTGTTCCACGAGAAAACGGAAAAGACGACGCAAATCTTTTTCCCCAATGCCGCTAAGGACTTGTTCAGCGCTGTGTTGACCCACTGCTGCCGCGACGAGGAAGATAAGGACTTTAATAACTACGACTTGCGCAGATATCTGGACTGGGCTAAGGTTGGCGACCTGCGGCAGCTGCTTTCGCTTCACAGAGACCTAAAGGCTATGAGTACATATATAGACGGTGAGGATTCGCCCCAGTCCTTAGGCGTACTGTCAGAGCTGCAGCAAATGGTAAGGGAGGTGTTTATCGGGAATTTCAGAAAAGCGGGAACCCTGTCGCTTCGGCAGCTTGTACGCGCCAAGGGCGGACGTATTATCTTCATTGAGTACGACTTGGGTATAGGGAATATGCTGACACCAATATACCGCCTGATGTTCGATTTGGCGATTAAAGAAGCCTTATGCCGGACAAAAAGCGAGGGCAGCGTTTATTTTGTCTGCGACGAGTTCAAGTTAGTGCCTAATTTGCAGCATGTGGACGACGCCGTAAATTTTGGCCGTTCCCTTGGCGTAAAGTTTTTAATAGGCATACAGAACGTAGAGCAGATTTACGAGGCATACAGCGGAAAAGGCGGCGGCAGCGGACGCTTGGCAAAGAGCATCCTTTCCGGCTTTTCGACCTCTGTATGCTTTCGGGTTAATGATTGGGAATCGCGGGAATTTATTCAGAGACTTCACGGGAAAAACAGAAAAAAAGAGTCCTACACCGCCGTGACGGCTGGTAAGGGTATCAGCGAGCAGGTACATGAAGCGCATGTCGTAGAGGACTGGGACATTTCACAACTGCCAATCGGCAAGGCGATAATCGGTTTATTGGGGCAAGAGCCGTTTCTGTTCCAATTTGACAGGTACGTGCCTTCCGGACAGTGAATTATACTCACACACGAAAACATCTTCTAAAAATCTTTCAGTGTTTTCGTGTGTGAGCAACCAACAACCGGCGTGAAAAGCGCATTTCTTTTCGCGCCTTAGTATAGCTGTTTTAATTAAAATTCTATTTTGAAGGGGATAGTTAGGATGGGTATGGGTTTCGAGGATTTTACAATAGGTCAGGTGGCAATATTGGGGTTGGTAATGATTTTGGGCGCGCTTATTCTGTATGTGGCCCCTCTTGTTGGTTTTGCAAAACGAGAAAAAATTGATGAAAAATACCACAATGTGTTTAATAAACGCAGAGCTGCCGTGTTTGCGTTTTGCGTATCTGCCGCTGGATTGTTTTTGGCGAGTGGTTTAGTAATGAGCTTTATAGCAGATATGCTTGCGAAAGAACGCGGGAGTACACTTTTAGGTCTTTACCAAGAAGACTTGGATAGGACTGGTGTAGTGATAATGATTTTAATAATTGTAGTAGGTTTCCTTCTTATGTTCGCTATTGCGGTTTGGCTGTTTAAAACCACTAAATGCCCCGCGGAATTACAAAACGGATTAGCGGTTAACATGTTTTTGTCAGGTTCCGACGTTTTAATGATGGTACAGGCATTTGTATTTCCCATGCTTTATGGTATCATTCTAGGAATTGTTGGTTGGGTAAAAGATCAGGAAATTCGTCGTAAATATGCAGGTATCTTTGGTATGCCGAAAGCATTTTTCTTAACTTTGTCCATATACGCGTTGCCGGTAGGCATATATTTTTTATTTTCAAAATCTTTAGACCTTACCTTTTTTTATGGTTTGGCGTTTATAGCAGGAGGTATAGCAGGAATTTCTAACCTTTGGGCTACATATAAAAAATGCCCTGTTGATTTAAAACGTAATATATTAATAGATTTGTTTGTACTTGGATTTTCTGTCATGCTTAGGGTATTTCTTATTATTGGCATAATTAGTTTAGCTATGTCGTCCAGGAAAAAATATTATTATTATTACGACTAAGGCGTACTTGAAAATTCTTTATATTTAAAGTTTAGAGCCTATCCCTTAATAGACAAGAATGCTGCTCTTGCGCCATTCTGTTTTATTCGGGGATAAGCTCTAAAAATTGTACCGCGTCCCAAATTTTAACGCTTGTTTTGGCGGAAAATATGACAATATCTCTTGGCAGGTGAAACTTATGACATCAGAGGAAAAGGAAAAATGGAAAGGAGAGAGGAAAGAGGAAGAGCGCAAACTCAACAAGTATCGGTCGGAGTCAAGAGAAATTATTGGTGACCTGGAGGATATGCTCTGCGGCTTTTTTGGCGTACAATTGGTCGAATTGAAACAGGATACTTTATACGATTTTCTCAGTAATGGGCATACGGATAAAGCTCCCGCTGAAAATATGAATACAGGTACAAACTTTAAAACGTTAAACGAGCGCGCTCAAAAAATAAGCCAAGTTTATCGTATTCTGCCAAAGTCCGAGAAGCAAGCGTTTGGCCTTAAATTAACAGAAAAGTGTCTTACTTTATTTCCGGTCGGCAGCGACGATTCGAAAAAAAAGGCCTATGATGCCTATCTTGAATTCAAAATAAAAGAACAAATATTTATGGCATTTAAAAGTCAAGCGCGTATAAAAAAATTGTCGGACTCTACTCGCAGTGAGATCATTAATGAATATTCACGTTGGTATTTTTCTAAGAAGGACGCGGAATGTTTTTTTAATGAATGTTATGAGGTCTATGGTCCGGGAACGTCACCACCACCTCCGTCACCGTCGCCACCTCCGCCGCCATCACCAAAGAACCGTAATTTGGCAGGTTGGTTAGCTATATTTTTGGGTATGCTAGGGGGGCATGATTTTTATTTAGGGGATTATAGGTTAGGTGTACTTCGTATTCTTATTATCTTTTTTATCGCAATCTTTTCGATATTAGGGTTTGTGTCGGGCAATTGGCTGCTGATTATATATTGCATACTGTTCGCTTGGCCGTTTATTCAGGGGATTATGCTGCTAGGCTGTATAGGTTCGTACGGCAGGGGTGATCGTCATGGTTATAACTTTCAGCATGACGGACGTACCAGAAAACAATGGATTATATTGCTGCTTGGAGCGTTTATTCTTGTTTTGCGGGAAAGGGATTCGGTTTTCTCGCTGCTTGATGATGTATTCGCCGTTGCGGATAAAAATAACGAAGAACCCGCGGAAGCCCCTGTGATAAGATTTCCTCTTGTGGCTGAAAACCATACGTTTACTGACGGCTATACGAGTTATATTGTGTGGGAGAATGGACAGGCGCAAAAATATATCGGCTTTACCAACAGTGGTTTAGCGCTGCAAGAAGTATATGTATCCGATGTTAAATCCGTATATAATTTACATGGACGTTCGTTTTTCTTTATTAAAAATGATAATACTCTTTGGGCATGCGGCGATAATGAACACGGGCAGCTTGGCGACAATACCGGCGTAAACAAAGAGGAACCGGTTAAGATTATGGATGATGTCGCGGATATCTATAGCTATGGCTATTCTGTATTTGCTGTTATGACGAATAGAACATTGTGGGCATGGGGGGAGGGACAAAACAACGCTTTCTGGACTAACTCCAACGGAGTGGCATATGCGCCTGTGAAAATTGGGGAAGATGTAATTCAACTTCCATACCTAAAATGGATGTTAGATTCTAATGGAGATTTATGGACATGGAGTGGCGATGCAAAGGCGCCATACATTTTTACAACCAGCGCATTAAGGGATTTTTCCATAGCGGAAGTTAGTAAGAACAGGAAGTATCACGCAATACTTGAAAACGATACGCTTTGCGTCTTGTCAGAAAAAGGGAAAATCATCAGCCAGGTATTAGATGATGTATTAAGCATAGACGCCTATGGTAAAAGCGTTTTCGCAATTAAGAATGATCATTCGCTATGGGCTTACGGCGTAAATACTGACGGACGGTTAGGGGATGGCACAAAAATTGACCGCGACGCACCTGTAAAAATAATGGATGGGGTATCAAAAGTTTATGACTATGCGCTGCTGAAAACGGACGGGACATTTTGGGCGTGGGATACGGACGATCCAACGCCGAAGCAGGTGTTGGACGGTGTTGCGGAGTATTATCGTTTTTCTGAACAGTTTTGGCTTAAAACCGATGGTACGCTGTGGTGCCTGCGTTCAGGCAAGTATATACAATTGGCGCAGGGGGTCAAGCTTCCCAGCAAAACCACAGTGCCCGATATAATAGTAAACGCGGGCCAGCCCGTGTTTATCAAAGACCTAATTGAATTAGAAAAACAGTCCGGCATCGAATCATTCGCTTTTTATGAAGACGAAGCCGAATGTACAGACAATAGAGGAAACAAATATTCATACGCGTACGGAGGCAATAATTCGGATGGTAGGACTTCTTGGGAATATGCTGTGGACGCTGATTATAATCTTATAAATGGCACTGTGTTTTTTCCGGGCAGCAGCCCTTACGCGGCGGGGCAGGATGTCCGCCTTAGAATTTATGGAGACGGCGAACTGATTTATACTTCGCCCGAAATGACTGCGGAATCAGACCCCGCGGATTTTTCAGTTGACATAAGCGGTGTTAAAAATCTGCGTTTGGAGATTGTCGGCGTGTACGCATTGCGCTTAACAGACTGTGTTTTATATTAAGAAATGACGAACGACATTAAACGCCAAACTTTTTCACAGAGATAGTCGAGTTTGCTCGACTATCTCTGTGAAAGTTTGGTAACTTATACTTTCGTCATTCCTAGGACGTGTTTGAAAACTAGATACCAGCGCGAAATTACAGCGGTTTTATTCGAAATTTCGCGCTCTAAGGAATTTTCAAACACGTCTTAGGGCGTATATAGTATCAAATAGGATTTACAGGGCTAAGGAGGCCTATCCATTGATAAAGCAGATATTCATTATTATTATTTTGAGTACAGCAATATTTTTATTGAATTATGCCGGTATACCCGAATATACTGCGGCATTGGCGATTGCGTTTGCCGGCGGCTTATCTCTTTTGCGCCGAAATCAAAGCGGAAAGATTCGCGAAAAACTCGCGCTTGTTGCCGCACTCGCCGCAGGTTGCATTGCTTATTTTATGATAAGCGGCCAAGCATACGGAGTATATGCCGGAGCAGCCGCGTTTTTGGCGGTAGGTTTTAGTTTAACGCGTATCTACAAATCCAAATCGGACTATCGTGTGTGGCTAATGGAAGTTTTCCCTGTCCTGTTGCGTTTTGTGATGTTTGAGCGTATCGGCGGGGCAATCAGCGGCTTAGGGCATACTTTCACTATAAGCGGCTTTTCTGTGTCTGTTCGTTATGTTGAGGCATTTATCCTTATGATTGCGTTTTGCGTGTTTCAGAGTAAAGAGAACGGGCACAAATATGGCAAGCGCGTGCTTGCGGTCCCAAAACTTAAAGGGCTAAAGCCGTTTGGAAAGGTAGTTATTGCAGCCGCTCTTCTTGTTATATGGTTTAACCCATTCAATATGCTGGTAATTGACAACATAAAGAACAGTATTATGGATTCATTGGCGAATTTCGGAACGGAGAGAAGTACGATATCTATGATTTCTGATTCTACCGGAACAAGTTTGCTGAAAGTAAAATCCGACACCGCCGTAACATCGGAAAGCGCCGCTTATAAACTGCTCACGTCATATGATAAGGAGCTTGGCGGCGAATTTGTGTTTATAAGCAGCGAAAAACTGCCGAGCGGAAATACTGTATATAGTTTTTCTCAAATAAGCAATGACATTCCTATATTAGGCGGCGTAAAGAAACTTGTCGTGGGGTTAGATAACAAGCCGTTGTACATAGTGGGAGAAACACGAACCGGCGTGACTAATCTCCGCAAGCCTCAAAATGGTATTAGCGAGCAGCAAGCGATTTCTCAAATGAATAGTTTCTTAGATGGAAA
>JAISWS010000038.1 GCA_031270725.1 Syntrophomonadaceae bacterium
TCCTGACAGAATTTCACGCCGTCAGGATTTTTGTGAGAACAGTTGGGGCAGCGGCCTTTCGCGTCCTCGGCCTTTTTCGCGGCGTCGGCCTGTTCCTGCGCCGTTTTTGCTTCGTTGAGCGTCGTCTGCGCCGCCGCGATATTTTGCTGTATGAGCTTCAGCTTCGCGTCCTGCGGCCACGCGTCCGGATTCTGTTCATACGCCTGCCGCCCGATCTCCAGCAAAAGTTCCGTTTCCTGTTTTTGCAGATCGGACAGTTCCGACTGCGCGGCCAGGAGTTTCCCCTCCGGCGTGTCTTTCGGCACAAGCCCGCTTTTGGCGAGACCGCCCATCAGCCCGCCCAAAGCGCCGCCGAGATTGCCCAGCCCTCCGAATAAATCATTGTTCGCCATCTGACATTTCCTCCTTGCCACATATTTACATTTTGCGCTCATATTATTTAAGCCTGCTCAGAGAACTGTTTCAACAAACAGCAGTTCTTTAACGCGCAAAACAGGCGCTTTTTTTAATCGCTTCAAGGCGGGTTAGGCCGAAATTTGAGTGCAGACCACCACCGCGGATTTTCCGAATGTAACATTTTGTCTTTTTTTATACATCTGAAAAGTTGTTTTTTACTTGGTTTAAGGAGTGCTGACCGCTTTTTAGAAAATTTTAATTAATTTTAAGAAGTTTTAAAAATTTACATCAGAATATTGATTTTACAGTTGCTTTGTAGTAATATAAACAAAAAATATTTATCAGTTAAGACAATAGGTTACATCCTTCTTAATAATAGGTATGAAATAACCGTCATACCACAGAAAAGGAGGATTTTTTTATGGCTGCGACCGAACCTATACGGGACAAAAAACAGTTACATCAGTTAGCGAGTTATTGGCTGAAAAAGGGAAATTTTCGAAACTACGCGCTTATCGTTCTGGGAGTGTGCACCGCTCTCAGGATAAGCGATTTACTGCGGCTCACGTGGAATGACGTGTACGACAGGAAACGCGGAGAGTTCCGCTCCCATGTAACAGTAATCGAGCACAAGACGGGCAAACGGAAAACAATCGCTTTGAACCGTCATGCAGTCAGGGCGCTCCGTATGTATTTTCCGCACAGGCAGGGTATAAATATTTTCGCCAACAACCGAAAAGGGGGCGCTTCCATCAGCCGGGTACAGGCGTGGAGGATCATACACGCCGCCGCTGAAGCCATAGGAGCGGCAGGCCGTATCGCTTGTCACAGCCTGCGGAAAACTTTCGGTTATCATGCCTGGCGGGCTGGTGTACTGCCTGTTATGCTGATGGATATATATAATCATTCATCTTTTGAGATCACCCGGCGGTATTTGGGCATTTCACAGGATGACAGGGATAAAATTTATCTGGCCATGGCGTTGTTTTAACAGTATGAAATCCCTGACGGAGAGGTTTTCATTTGTTATTAACCGCTTTCTGGAGACACGCTCCATAGCTGGAACAGATACGAGAGTAAATTAATAAATCAGGTGCGCGGATGAAATGAGACGCTCAAACGATATAGCACTATTCTTGGATACTCCATGGCGCCACTTGCCCTTTTCAACAATACCTTTTCAGTGCGTACGGACGCCTACAAGCGGGGAGCAAGCCGAGGAAGCAGGCAGGCGCTGGTTTAATTGCGGATTAGTACAAGCGGTTTATTTTTTCACAAATAAAAGCCCGTAATGGCACGGCGGCTCCACGCGTTGCGGCGGAGCAAAATTGCCTTCGCCGGCTCATTGTATAATGCCGCGCGGTTTAGGGCGAATAGACATGGACAGATCCCGCGGAGCGCAGGAGTATAACCGGCGCGGTGAATAACGCCGATTTTACCTTTTTTGACAAGCATTTGTCCTGCTGTTTCCAGTAATTGGACAGGTTTTTTACAGTGCGGTATATTAAAGAGGCTGATGTAGTCGGTCCGTAAAGAAAACTTATTGACGTCCCTCCGCGTTTGTCCTGCGTAACTGAAAAAAGTGCCCCATAAAGGCTTTTACGGCATACCTGATTCCCTGTATTTCATAACGGGCCGCCCATAAACATATATAAAACATATGAATACTTGATTATTACGGCACAAATAATCTTCTTTCATAAAGCGGTGAACCCAGAGTTGCGTCAAATAAGCAACTGTAGATAAACTGATATTTAATTCACGCTTCCTACTTGAGTAATCGCGGTTTCTAGAGCTTCGTCTTCCGCTTGTACAACTTTTTGCATAGATTCATAAAGCCGGACTATACTGATAAGATTTACCATTTCACTGACGGTGCTGACATTGGAATTTTCCACGAAACCCTGCCTGATTTGCGGTTGTTCCATGACAGTGTAATTTTGAGGCGCGTTTATTAAATTGCCGCCTTCTTTGCGTAAAACTCCGGCATCGGCAAATTCTACAATTTTCAATTTAGCAATAAGCTCATTATTTACATATACGCTGCCGTCTTTACTGATAGCAGGTTCGCTTGCAAGCACTATTGGCTCATCATTTTGGTCTAAATATGGAATACCTTGTTTGTTGACTAAAATATTTTGGTCATTTATTTCCATTTGTCCGTCTCTGGAAAATCTTTCTCCCTGAGGCGTATCCATGACAAAATAGCCTTCGCCCATAATAGCCGCGTCTAAAGGGTTGTCGGTTTTTTGCATATTGCCTTGAGTATAATTGGTAAAAACTCCCTCCATGCTGGCGCCGGTGCTGACCGGACCAATTATTTCGTAATTTCTGCCTGCGGCGAGGCCTTTTTCACCCATCCGGCTCATTAGCATGCCGGGAAAGGCGGCTGATACTACAGTATCTTTTTTATAACCGACAGTATTGCAGTTAGCTAAATTGTTAGCCGCGGCGTCCTGACGAACCAACTGCAACATCATACCCGCGCCGGCGGTATACAGGCTCTTAACCATTAGTTACCTCCCTGAGAGAATAAAAATTCACACAGCAAAACTGAAAATTTATTAACGCCGCCAAACATTAATAGAATATTTTGCTGTTAATTATAATATGTATCGTATAGTTCAGATTTTTTCTTGAATAAAATTATAAAACGCGCCGGGCGTTTCCGCGCCCCCGGTTTTTACTGCTGGCGCGATTCAATATTTTCATTTCGCTCAAAGTTTTACCGGTACCCTTGGCCACACAGCGAATAGCTTCATCCGCTATGTGAACTGGAAGACTGGTTTCATTGGAAAGAAGTATGTCCAGTCCATGGAGGAGAGAACCTCCTCCGGTCATCACTATGCCGTTATTTAAAATATCAGCCGCTAATTCCGGAGGCGTTACTTCAAGCACTTTTTTTACTCCTTCAATAAGCGCTTCAGTAGTTTCTTCCAGAGCCATTAAACTTTCTTCCGCCGTAATGGAAACAGTTTTAGGCAAACCGGTCAATAAGTCACGTCCGCGAATTTCCATGGAACGGCCTTGCGTTTCGGCGGTTAAATACGCGCATCCTACGTTGATTTTTAAATTTTCCGCTGTCCGGTCACCGATCATTAAATTATATTCGCGCCGCACGTAACGAACGATAGCTTCGTCAAATTTATCCCCGCCTATTCGCAAAGAACTGTTGCAGACTATTCCGCCTAAGGATAAAACCGCAATGTCCGAAGTGCCTCCTCCAATATCTACAATCATGTTGCCGGTAGCTTCAGAAATGTTTATCCCCGCGCCTAAAGCAGCCGCTACCGGTTCTTCTATTATAAAGGCTTTTTTGGCGCCGGAAGCTAGTGTGGCTTGTCTTACCGCCCGTTCTTCCACTTCAGTGGCGCCGGTAGGAATGCAAACGACTACCCGGGGTTTCCAGAAAAATTTACGCCCCACTACTTTACGTATAAAATAGGACAGCATTTTTTCCGTCATTTCATAATCCGCTATGACGCCTTCTTTTAAAGGCCGTACCGCCACAATATGCCCCGGAGTTCTACCCAGCATTTGCCGTGCTTCTTCGCCTACGGCAATTATTTTATTGCTGTTTTTATCCACAGCTACTACTGAAGGCTCGTGAAGAACTATCCCCCTGTTTTTCCTGAAAACCAAAACACTGGCAGTGCCCAGATCTATCCCTATGTCTTCAGCTCCCCACATATATAAAGATCCTCCCTACAGAAATTAAATACATATCCATTGTACTGTTTATTGAATTATTTGACCATCAGTTGTTATTAATGTTTTCAGTAATTTTATTTTGCGAGGCATATTTTTTCCGGGTAGCTTCTCCGCCTCTTATATGGCGTTCAGCTTTGTTTTTTTCTAAAACCAACCGTACTTCCGCCGCCAAATGGCTGTCTATTCCGGGCAATCGTTCAGCTACGTCTTTGTGTACGGTGCTTTTGCTTATACCAAACGCTTCAGCCGTTTTTCTTACTGTTTCGGAGGTATTTAAAATATATTGGGCAATTTTGACAGTTCTTTTCCTGATATAATTTTGCATGTCCTCCACTCCTTTTTTTGTTCATAAGAAAATATATTCAGCGGCAATTGAGTAAAGAACAGGCAGCCCATCATGTTCAATATGAAAGCCCCATTTTCACAGGCATTGGAGAATATTGTTCGGCGGTGAGTGTATCTTTTCGCTGAATATGCCCTTGGAAGCGGAACAGAAGACGGGTTCTGAAAAATTCTTCCGCGAAAGCGCGGGCAAGAACAAAGTATTCCATTTTATGATTGGCGGCTTTGCGGTATAAACAGAAAAGGTTTGTCCATATGGGAGTTACACGAAATAAAATACGGAATTTTATCAAAAAGTACCGCTTCCCGCAGCGGTACCACAAAATATTAAAAATATCAAACATATCCATTTTAGCCTGTGTTTACTTTATGATAATGTCACCTTGTAAGCTATCGAGGGAAAATGTCACCCCCGCCCAAAAGGGTGTAAAATGGTGGCATGGAAAAGGACATTATCATTATGAGTACGAAG
>JAISWS010000083.1 GCA_031270725.1 Syntrophomonadaceae bacterium
GGGATGAAGGGTAAAAAGGTCAAATTCCGAGCTGTTAGCGCCATTCAAATTGCAGCAGTTTCTGGCAAAATCTACTATCGCGCACTGCATTCCCAAGCATATGCCAAAAAAAGGAACCCCCTTTTCACGCGCATATTGGCTGGTGATAATTTTGCCTTCTATCCCTCTTTCTCCAAACCCTCCCGGCACCAATATAGCGTCCACATACTGCAGAAACAGCTGCGGGCCGTTTTTTTCGATTTGTTCCGCATCAATCCACTTTATATCAACTTGGCATTTATACATATAACCGGCATGATTCAAAGCCTCCACGATGCTCAGATAAGCATCCTGTAATTCCACATATTTGCCTACCAACCCTACCGTTATATTTTTATCCAAACCATGCACTTTATTTACAATTTGCTCCCATTCCCTCAAATCAGCCTGTGAACACTCCAACCCCAATCTTTTTATGACTTCCTGATCCATTTGTTCTCTGGCCAGCATTAACGGAACTTCATAAATAGTTTTAGCATCTTTAAGCTGAATAACCGCTCTCCTGTCCACATCGCAGAATAAAGCCAGCTTGGCCTTCATATCCTCCGATAAATCCTGTTCCGTCCGGCACACCAGAATATCAGGCTGAATACCAATACTCCTCAGCTCTTTAACGCTATGCTGGGTAGGTTTAGTTTTCACTTCCCGCGCCGCGCGCAAAAAAGGCACTAAAGTTACATGGATATAAAGGACCCGCTCTTTCCCCAAATCAAACTTCAACTGCCGTATAGCTTCTAAAAAGGGTAACGACTCAATATCCCCCACGGTTCCGCCTATTTCACTGATGACTACATCCGGATGAATCTGATGCTCGATTAAAGTAACCTGAGCTTTTATTTCATTAGTAATATGCGGAATTACTTGAACGGTTTGCCCTAAATAGTCCCCCCGTCTTTCTTTCTCAATAACTGACTGGTAAATCCGGCCGGTAGTACAATTGGCGGAACTGGTCAGATTCACATCCACAAAGCGTTCATAATGGCCAACGTCTAAATCCGTTTCCGCTCCGTCCGCGGTTACATAAACTTCTCCATGCTGATAAGGGCTCATAGTTCCCGGATCGACATTTATATACGGATCAAACTTCTGCAAAGCCACTTTTAAGCCGCAGCTCTTCAGAATTCTTCCTAAAGAAGCGGCGGTAATGCCTTTCCCCAAAGATGACACCACGCCTCCGGTAATAAAAATATACTTTGTCACTTGACAGTATCTTCCTCCTTGTCTCTATAATCGCCCGCGCTTAATATTAATTCCAGCCGTTTTGTGTTACAAGCTGTTAGAACCCCTTTTGATAAATTCCGCTTTCCTTTTCCTGAAGCAGCCTTTCTAAGCTATTTCAGCCAGCACTATGATTTCCCGGCGAGATGGCAGCCGCTCATTCGTAATATCCAATTCAGGTTTTTTGGTAACTGTATCAGCCCGGGCTAAAAATTTTTCTACAGGAGCAATGGGAAATTCGGTGGCGGGAGTTTTATAATGCATGGGAATGACAATGCGCGGATTTAATTGCTCGACCACTGTCCAGGCCTGCTCCGCGTCAATTGTATAAAATCCGCCGACCGGAATAAGTAGGATATCCACCGTCCCTATGGCCTTAATCTGCTCAGAAGTTAAAACCACGCCCAAATCCCCTAAATGGACCAGCTTGATATTTTCCGCCTCAATTTTGAAAATAACGTTGGAACCGCGATCTTTCCCTTGATTATCATCATGCCAGGAAGCGAATCCGGTAAATTTAATCCCGTCCAAAAGCGTTTCCCCCGTATCTTTTACAGCCGTGAACGTACCCCGTAAGTGGCCGACAGCGTTGTGATCATAGTGGTCATGGCTAATCGTAACTATATCAACCGATTGCTCATAAAGAGGGTACCCTACTGATTCATCATAGGGATCCGTCAATATTGACTTGTTGTTCGTCTCAATGACAAACGAAGAATGTCCCACATGCTTAATTTTCAATTGTCTTCCCCCCGCTTTCCAATCTGTTATTATCAAAGAACCAATAGCCTTCTCCTTGATAGGTCAGGCGATTATCCATATTTATTCTGGTATAAATATTGCTGAGGCTGGTCGCATCCTGGGCGCGTCCTGTTTTTTCCGCTATACCGATCAGCAAATCTTTATAAAAAACCGGCTCCTTTTTTTCTCTAATCAATTCTATCGCCCAGTCGGATTCACTTTTTTTCTTTATCATTCCGTTACCTCCTACATTTGCTCAGGAGCGTCAACTCCTATAATCTGCAGCGCGTTACAAATGGTTACTTTAATAATATATAACAACAGCAACCTGGCGTTTTGCAAATCGGCGTCGTCATTCAAAACCCGGTAATGATTATAGTAGCTATGAAACAAGCCAGCCAAATCCAGCACATATCGCGCTATGCGGTGAGGGGCGCAGCTTTGTGCCGCCATCTCGATTTCTTCCGGAAACTCAGCGATTTTCCTTAATATTTCCTTTTCAGCTTCTTCCTGAAGGCGCCCAGCGTCAATTCCCTCCCAGTCCGGAATACCGCCCCCCCAGGCCTGAGCCTGTCTAAATACGCTGCAAATCCTGGCGTGAGCATATTGAACATAGTAGACCGGGTTGTCCATATTTTTCTGTTTAGCCAGCTCTAAATCAAAATCCAAATGGCTGTCGGGACTGCGCAGCACAAAAGTAAACCTTGCCGCGTCCACACCCACTTCCTCCAGCAACTCATCCAAGGAAACCGTGGTTCCCGTACGTTTTGACATTCGCACCAGCTCTCCGCCCCTGTATAAACGCACCAGCTGCATCAATATAATTTCCAAATTATCCGGGTCATAACCTAACGCCTGCATAGCTCCTTTCATCCTCAGAACATGACCATGATGATCCGCCCCCCATATATTAATAACACGGTCAAAACCGCGTTTGAACTTATCATTATGATAGGCAATGTCAGCGGCAAAATAGGTAGGGATCCCGTTGGCGCGGACTAACACTTCATCTTTTTCATCTCCGAAGAGCGTTGACTGCAGCCACCAGGTGCCGTCTTTCTGATACACAAATCCGGCCTGTCTCAGAACATTAATTACCTCCGTTATTTTACCGGTTTCATGAAGCGTTTTTTCGCTGAACCAAACGTCATATTTTATTTTAAATCTGCCCAGAGTGTCCTTTATATAATTGATTCTATCCTCCAAGGCGAATTTTAACAATATTTGCCCTCTGTCTTCAGCTGAAAGCCGCAGCAATCCGCCTTTATATTCCTCGTTTATTTTGTTCACGGTATCAATTACATCCTGCCCCGGATATCCATCTTCAGGAAAAGGCACATTCTGTCCGTGCATGTTCAAATATCTGGCTTCCAAAGATTTTTCCAGATTCGCAATCTGATTACCCGCGTCATTTATATAAAATTCCCTTTTCACGTCAAATCCGGCCCAGGACAGCAAAGAAGCTAAAGAATCGCCGAGCGCCCCTCCCCTCGCGTTGCCCATATGAAGATTTCCTGTAGGGTTGGCGCTTACAAACTCTACCTGAACCTTTTTCCCGTTATCAGGCGCTGCCCCATATTTATTTTTCATTCGAACCGCCAGTTCCGGTATATCATAGAGCCAGTCTTCCGTAAAATAAAAATTGATAAATCCCGCGCCCGCCGTTTCGATTTTTTCCATATAAGGTAAATCAAGGGTTTGCATGTGTGACATTAATATGAGGGCAATTTCGCGCGGCTGCTTGCGGGCTGCGCGAGCCAAAAGCATAGCGGCGTTACAGGCAAAATCTCCATACGCTTTTTCCCGCGGCTTTTCGATGGTAAATTCCGGAATAAAACCGCTTGGGATATTCAACTCGGCCCGAGATGTTTCCAGGGCGTCTACAACCAAATTATTTACCTTTTTTTTTAACTCGGCAATTGGATTCACACAAGCCCTCCCTTAAAATTTCGCTGTCCGTATAAAGATAAACCTATCTTATATAGCATACCTTTTTTTAAACAATATGCAAATTGGGAAACGGGAACGCCGTTAAAAAAACCGCGGCGAACATGTTCCATATCCTAAGCACGTATACCTAAACTGCGGATAAAAAACCATACGCGCAAGAAACACAGCAGACTTATTTAATAAACTCCAGCCTGCATTACCCAAAATCAGCTGTAATTAAAAAAACCATTTATTCAAAAAAGCATCAATGTTTTTAGGAACCTCTTTATGAATAGCATTAAACAAGTCCTGAGTAGTAGCGATTTTATACTGATAATCGGCCCAATAGCGATGCAGAATCATAGTCATTTTTTCTTCCCCGACTTGATTCTCTAGTTCAAACCAAAATTGAGCGCCATTATTATAAACCCCTTTATAGTATTCATCCCGCGACGAGAAACTGTTTAACCCCCTTGCCAGATTACGCGGATATGCCGCGACCAGAGCCGGTCTGCTCCCATTTTCATTATTTATATAATATTTATAAGCCGACCAGTTAGCCAGGCCTTCATCCAGCCACGGTTCCTGCATCTGATCGTTTCCCACTACCCCATACCACCACTGATGAGCAATTTCATGCGCCAGGGTCAAAGTAATCTGCTGGTCATTCAGATTCTCATCTTCTAAAAATTCATCATTGATGAAAACCAGCCCGCTGTGTTCCATACCTTGAAACCCTTTCATAGGCACAAAAACAATATTTAACTCTTTATATGGATACGAACCGTATGCGCCGTTAAAATAATTTAATATTTGTTTGGCTTTTTCAGCATAAACTTTGGCCTCCTGAGACTTCCGGCCGGGTACAAAGCACCTGATGGACGTTTTATTTAAAGTTACCACTTCCGCACTATAATCAAACATCAAAGCCAGCGCAAAACTTCTCCATTTTTTCCCGCTCATCGTATAACGCTGACGCCCGTTGTCCTCAGGCATTGTCTGTTCTATAACGGGCATACCTATGGGAACATACTGCTCCGGAATATCCAAATGCACTAAATATTCGGCGCTATGCGAACAGAACGGATCCCCGAATTTTGAATTATACGATTTTTTCCATCCGTTGGCGTCCAGCACATTCAGCTGCGGATAAAAAGCCGATAACATATAGGTCCCGTTTTTCGTTCCTAAGCGGTAAGATGCTCTGGGCACTTTAACTGTCCATTCTATAGCAATGTCTATCCGTTCATCCATCATTATGTCATATCCTAATATGACGCCTAAAGATATACCTTCATACATAATAACCGTCTCTTGCCCGTTGACAGTCAGGCTTTTCACTTCCGCCCCCCCCGGATTAAAACCGCTGTAATACGCGTCAGGCGGAGCCGGCGTTTCGCTATCCAGCCTAAACGCATTAGGATACATGGTCAGCCATAACTCCGCTAAAGGTTTCCCTGAAGTATTTACCGTACTTATAAGTGATTTTCCGTGTAAATTTCTATTGGCCGCTTCTAAATTAAGATCCATTACATAAGTAGTTTTATCCGGATCGGGGAAAACGTATTCATTAAAATCAACCGTAGACGAGTATATCGGCAACAATCCTATTTCCGTTCCGATTTTGCCGGACCATACCCAATTTGCCGCCATGAATATTCCCAACAAAAATAAGAATAAATAACCAACCCGTTTGCGTTTCATCTTCTATCACCTGTCAAACGCGCCACAACGCGTCATTACTCAGAAGTTTTTTATGATCGGAACAATACTATATTGTCACGGTAGTCTTTTTGCAAATCTTCCTGTAAAAAGTTTAAAAATCTTACCAGCATAACGGCTGCTTCAGCTTTAGTAAGCGCTTGATTAGGGTTAAGCCGGTTAAACGTATCTCCGCCGACCAAACCGATTCTTTGCCCCATATAAACGCTGTCAATCCCCCAGCTTGGTATTTGATCATTATCATAAAACGAAGTCTGGTAGCCTGGCGTCGGGGCGACGTTTTCAAAACCCAGCGCCCTGATCAATATAGTAACCGCCTGTACTCTGGTAAGATTATCATCAGGCGCGAAATAAGTGTCCGATACCCCGCTGGCAATACCTTTTTCAACCGCCGCTTTAATATAAGCATAAGCCGGATTGCTGGCATCCAAATCATAATAAGGCGATACTTCCGGCGCTTCCTTGCGCCGGGTGGAAGGCTTAGTGTTAGCTTGGTTAGACGGCCTTATGTCGCACGCTTTTACTACCGCTTCGATGAAATCTATCCGGCTCATAGGTATGTCCGGAGCGAAAAAGGCTGAATTTTCACTAAAAACATCCAAGGAATATAACTGATTTATATAATCCTCGGCCCAGTGCCCTCCCAAATCCCTAAATTTCGGAATGATCAACTTTTCTATTTTAGGCACCATCTGTTTATTAAGATTTACAGAATATACATCCCTGCGGTTATTTTCAGGAATGCCTTCTTCGTCTATTCTCGGCAGATCGTATTCATAAATTGAAGCCATTTCCTCATTGGTAACTCTCATATGCGCGCCGGCAAAACTCGAATAAACTGCAGCGTTATCCTCATAACGCAAACTTTTAGCCGTACTGTCTGACACATAAGCTCTTACCATTCCCTGCCAAGAATTTTCCCGGTCCTGTTCTTCATCGTCTTCCGCCTCTATGGTACGAGTGCTGTCTAAATAATAATCAATAATCTGCGTTTGCGTATGGCCCCAAAAATTATCATACCCAACCTCGCCTCCGCTCACCGTAATTGTCAGCTTGCCCTGGTTACGGTTTATGGTATAATACTTACGTCCTTCAAAAGTGCCGGAGGAAAAATCTGAAGCCGGCCGATTATCGATAACATCAGATTTATTAAACCGGTAATCTTCCAGCTCATACCTGACCCCGTCAATATTAATCGTTTCCTTATAACTGTCCATAGCGGTTTCAGCTATAGTCTGACCTTTATCAGTCCGTTTATTGTAATTGATGGTGTAACTGATTTTACGGTCCAATTTGCCCGAAATGCTTTTATCTTCCGGAGTCAGCTGAAATTTATAACTAATAGTTTTTTGGTCATCTTTATCTTTCTCCGAAACCGATACTTCGCCGGTAAATTTAATAGCCTCACCTGATACAAATACTATCTCTTCATACTCGTACTCATTATTAACACCGCCGTTGAAATCAGTCGGAAGCGCATAAGCCGCTGAACTAAAGCTCCCCGTTAATATTAAGGCCAAAAATATCATAAAAATCCGTTTCATCAATTTATCTCCTTACAGCTTGCTATTTTACTAAAATTACCTTACTTAAAAAATCGTCCCGGGAAATGTATACTACGCTGCCCGGTTTCAGCTCATCCGGAGCGATAATGGTATTATTCCGGATTATCAGCGCTTCTTCCAGCCCTATCCTCAGCGCACTGTTACGGGGCATCCACTGTTGGCGGCGCTCACTCCAGTCCATGGCGTTTTGAAGATTAACTGCCCAGCCCACCAAACTGTCTTCCTCCACGCTTAAAACGGTAGCGCTGGTTATCCTATGCTCGTCCGGATATTCATAATCTTTGATCAAAGCGATAGCGGCAGCCCGGTTACCATTAGCATAAACATATACAAACCATTTTTCCAGTCCGTTATCATAGCTCCAGTCGCTGCTTTCATCAATGCTGTACAAACCTGAGCTAAGCTCTTTTAATGTTATCCTTTTACCGGTCGTTGCGTTGTAAACAGCCGTATCAGTATCAAAATATATCTCTGCGTCGTCGTTAGAATATTCCCACAAATTATCCGTTAATTTATAAGGATTTTCCAGCCACAGGGAATCTTCAAAAACCTGGGTCAGTTTTCCGGCCAGTACCTGATTATCGCTAACAGGCGAATTGTTAATACTGGCACCGTATACCTTGACTATATACGCCAGCCTGTTGTCGTTGTTGCCGTCACTTATAACCA
>JAISWS010000116.1 GCA_031270725.1 Syntrophomonadaceae bacterium
TAAAATCAATTCCGCCAGACTGGCGTCAATAAGGGATCCCACCGCTTGAGCACTGCCGGGCAGCGTTTTTATAACTATCATGTTTTCATTATTATCAATGCTCAGAACCGCGTCTTTAAAAATTCTTTTCATTCTTTCCCGCAGGGCTATTCCGCCCGCGTCCGGCAGCCCGTATTTATAACCTTTTTCATCAGCTACTTTTATTAACTGCAATTCTTTTATGTCCCTGGACACCGTAGCCTGCGTGACATTAAACCCTTTATTTTCAAGTAGACGGCACAAGTCCTCCTGAGTTGCAATCCGCTCCTGTTTCAGTATTTCCCGAATCGCAAAATGCCGCGCGTTTTTCATAAATATAACTCCCCCAGTTATTGTACGGCCAGTTTTCTTATTGCCGCAGCCCCGCCGTAAAACTTTTTACCCGATAAATTTGCGTCCCAGTTTATCATATATTTTATTCCAAAAATTATCTTTTTCCAGATTCAATATTTTTAATTTGTTGGAGGCTACGGTAATCTGAACCTGGTCTTCCGGAAATAATTCCAGCTCAATCTGAGCGTCCAGACACAAAATATTATCCTGTCCCTGCGTTAGCTTGAAAGTAATGATTTTATCGGCGGCAACCACTAAAGGACGCTGATTCAGATAATAAGAAGAAAGCGGGGTAAGCACAAAGGCTTCCAGGTCAGGATCCACAATAGGCCCTCCCGCCGACAGGGAATAACCGGTAGACCCCGTCTGCGTCGCTATGATAATTCCGTCGCCTCTCAAACTCCCCATCTCGTTGTCGTTTATCCACATTAAGAGCGAAGAAAGCCGAACGGATTTAGATTTTATCACCGCCTCATTAAAGGCTTCCAGAACTTTTATCTGCCCCTGCTTGTTCAAAACTTTTATTTCCATTATCATTTTTTCTTTTATGTAATAATCACCGTTCAGAATCCGCTTTATATTTTCTTCCAGTTTATTCACATGAACGCCGCTCAGAAAGCCTACCGTCCCCATATTAACCCCTAAAAAAGGTGCTTCCTGGCGGCCGTACAGTTTAAAAGCATGCAAAAAAGTGCCGTCGCCGCCCAAAATAATAATAAAATCCAAATCCTGACCCTGATAATAGCCCTGGCCGTTATCCTTTACCACTTCAATATTCTGATTTTGCAAAATACGAGCGATTTTTTCCGCCATCAGCTGGGTAGGCTGTTTTCTAGAGTTGTTCAGCAACAGTATCTTCATTTTCGGCTTTACTCCTCAAATTTTCATGCGCCATATTTACTACAGGATAGATATCTTGCAGCAAATCCATTTCCCTGTACGAGGATTTACTCAACAATATAAAAAATTCTATATTTCCTTTAGGTCCGGTAACCGGAGAAAAAGTTATTTTACTGCAATAAAGACCCTGTGCCCGGGCTGAGGCAATAGTGCGGGCCAGCACGGAAGCGTGAATCTCCCTGTCTTTTATAACGCCTTTTTTGCCTACTTGCCGTTTCTCCGCTTCAAACTGAGGCTTGACCAGACTTATTACTTGTCCCGCCGGTGATAACAAATCAGGTAAAACAGGAAACACCTTGCCCGTCGATATAAACGACACATCTATAGTTATCAGATCAAACCGCTCCGGAAAGAAGCCGGGCTGTACATAGCGGATATTAGTTTTCTCCATGCTGACCACTCTGGCGTCGTTGCGGAGAGTCCAATCCAGCTGGCCGTACCCGACGTCCAGCGCGTAAACTTTAGCCGCGCCGTGCTGTAAAACACAATCCGTATAGCCGCCGGTCGAAGCACCGATATCCAATACTACGCAGCCTTCGCAGCCGATATCAAATTCCCTGAGGGCTTTTTCCATTTTTAAACCGCCCCGGCTCACATATTTATTCAGTTTACTTTTAATTTCCAGGTGAGACTGGGCATCCACAGCAACGCCCGGTTTATCGATTAATTTTTGGTTTACCCAAACTTCCCCGGCTCCAATCATCGCCTGAGCTTTCTCTCTGCTGCGCGCCAATTCTTTTTTTACCAGCAGCAAATCCAATCTAATTTTGTCCAAATTTAAGCAGCTCCAAAACTCTCGCGGGTTTCGTATTTTTTAAATCGTCCCAGTGTTTCATGATAGTATCGGCAATCCCCGCCGGATCCAGCTGTAAAAATTCAAACAGCTGATCGGTTTTGCCATGCTCCACAAAATTATCATGTATACCCAAGCGCAGTACCTGCGGTTTTATTTGCCCGAGCGATATATTTTCCAGCCCCGCGCTGCCGAAACCGCCCGCCAAACAACCTTCTTCAATAAATACTATTTTATCATATTCCGCGGCAACTTTTTTCAGCATTTCCGTATCCAGCGGTTTCGCGAAACGGGCATCCACCAAAGCGGCGTTTATTCCGCGTTCATTTAAAATATCACCGGCCGCGCGCGCTAATCCTACCGCCCGGCCAATAGCTATAATCGCTAAATCTTCCCCTTTTTTTAACATTTTCGCCCTGCCTATTTCCAGGCGCTGCCTTTTATGGTTTACCGGAACGCCTTCTCCGTTCCCCCGCGGATAGCGAATAACCGCAGGGCCGTCAATATTCAGCGCCGTATAAAGCATATCCGCAAATTCATTTTCGTTGGAAGGCGCCATTATCGTTAAATTAGGTATAATACGCAAAAACGCCAAATCAAATATGCCGTGATGAGTCGGCCCGTCCTCTCCCACTAGTCCGGCCCGGTCCAAAGCGAATACTACCGGTAAGTTTTGCAGGGCTACGTCGTGCAATATCTGGTCAAACGCCCGCTGGGAAAAAGTAGAATAAAAAGCCACTACCGGCCGCAAACCGCCTTTAGCCATACCGGCGGCCATAGTCACCGCATGCTGTTCACATATCCCGACATCAAAAAAGCGTTCAGGATATTTACGGGCAAACTCGTTCAATCCTGTGCCGCTGGCCATCGCCGCAGTAATAGCAACCAATTTCGGATCTTCCTCAGCCCTGGCCACCATGAAATCACCGAATATTTCCGTATAGCTTTTTTTATTTCCCGCTTCGCAAAGTCCGGTTTCTACATCAAAAGGCCCTACCCCGTGAAAACGGTCCGGATTTTTTGAAGCCGGCCCGTATCCGCGCCCTTTCTGAGTAATAGCGTGAACTAAAACCGGGCCTTTCATCAAAGAAGTATTGGACAATACCCTGGTTAATTCCTGTATATCGTGCCCATCAACAGGGCCTATATAAGTAAAGCCTAATTCTTCAAACAAAACCCCCGGTACCATCAGGTATTTCACTTTATCTTTGAACCATGTGGCTAAGCGGGCCATATTATGCCCAATCACCGGTATTTTGTTTAAAGCCGAGTCGATTCCTCCTTTGGTGCGCGCATAATGCGGGTCGGTGCGCAAACGATTCAAATAAGCCGACATAGCCCCGACATTTCTCGATATCGACATTTCATTATCGTTTAAAATCACCAGAATATCCAGAGCCTCTTGTCCGGCGTGATTTAAAGCCTCAAACGCCATTCCTCCGGTTAAAGCCCCATCGCCGATAACAGCCGCGACTGAATAGTTTTCATTATTGGCGTCCCGGGCCAAAGCCAAGCCCACCGCCGCCGACACAGACGTACTGCTGTGTCCGGTATCGAACGCGTCATGAATGGATTCTTTAGATTTGGGAAATCCGCTCAAACCTTCCCATTGGCGCAAAGTAGGCATTTTTTCGTAACGGCCGGTCAGTATTTTATGAACGTAGCTTTGATGTCCGACATCCCAGATAATGCGATCCTTAGCGGTATTAAAAACCGACTGGATTACTATCGTAAGCTCCACAACCCCCAGATTGGCGGCCAGATGACCGCCAGTCACCGATACCTGATTAATTAAAAAATTCCTGACATCCTGAGCTAAAAGTTTTTTTTCCTCTAACGTTAAATTCCTGATTGCCTGGGGAAGATTAATTTTGTCCAATACGGAATAATCGATATTATCACCTTCTCACTCATTAACGATAAACGTCCCCGTTTTATAATCCTTATTTTACGCACCATGCGTCCGGCACTCAAGACGTCCGGTTGATATTCACTGAAAAAGCCAGACGGAAGGCTGTTCCACGAGTAAACGCTGCGACTTAGGTCCAGCAGGTTTTCCCAGCAGGACTCCCAATTGTTGCCAAATGGGCGGTTTCCCTTTACGCCCGCTCCGCTCAGTCACCACAAGCGGGGCTGGATTACCACTCAGTACGCACTTTAATCCTCGCAGAACCACGCGTTTGCGCTCAGTCTAGGAGTTTTCCTCAACGGCCCACATCAGCACTAGCCTCTTTTGCAAAATCCGGTTTCAGAACAGACTCCGAAAATCTTGGCCTGGATCCTCAGGTCTCCAAAGTTCATTCACCGCCATCACTCAAGGCAGGCTACACTGCACCCAGCTTTTACCAAATGCAGGTTTTCAAGTTTATCCTTAAAAATAAACTTGCCTCCACGGCAGATGGGGACAGACCCCGCATGCCATTGCAAGATGCCCCAAATACCTTAACTCCCAGCAACAGCCCCTGACTGGGCGTCAAAAGCCGCCACCAGAAGCTTCATCGTTGTGCCCGTAACGGATTTTTAGCCCCGTCTTTGATACTGATAGGGTCGACTAGAATACTGCAGCCTTCCGTATGACTATCAATATAATACTATAGTATCCCTTCGGCCGGCAACTTTAAGCTTATAAAGCTTTCCCGAACTTTTTTCTGACAGCTGGGCAAATTCATCAAAAACCAGCCTATAAAATAAATACGCGCCTTATAGCAAAAACCATCACTGCGTTTAGATTATTTTAATCTAATATTATTATATAATATTAGATTAATAATATTAGTATAAACGTTTTTTACCCGGAACGCAGCGGCAGATAAAACGCCAGATTTCTTAAAAAATCAGCTTCCGGACCAAAATCTTTCAGGCTTGACAGGCACTTATCAACGCAATCTCCCGCTATTTCCCGCGCTTTGGGCAATCCCCACAGGCTTACGTAAGTGCATTTATTGTTCTGAGCGTCGCTGCCCAAAGGTTTTCCAATTTTTTCCTGCTCTCCTTCAACATCAAGGATGTCATCCGTGATTTGAAAGGCCAAACCAAAATTTTTCGCATAGGAGCTTAACGAGCTGAGTTTTCCCTTCGGCATTCCGCCTAAAATAGCTCCTGACCGCAAAGCGGCTCTGAAAAGACAGCCGGTTTTCAAGTTATGCATAATCCGTAATTCCTCCCCGTCAATAACCCGTCCTTCCGCTTCCAGATCCAGCGTTTGCCCCGCCACCATTCCTGAGCTTCCCGCCGCCGCAGCTATTTCACTAATAACCCGCAAGGTTTCAGTAATATTTAACCCCGCTGCGCCGCCATACATACTCATGATCTGAAAAGCGCGCGTCAGCAGAGCGTCTCCCGTCAAAACCGCTAAAGCCTCTCCGTAAACAATATGACAGGTAGGACGTCCCCGGCGCAGGTCGTCGTCGTCCATAGCCGGCAAATCGTCATGAACCAGCGAATAAGTATGTATAAACTCCAGCGCACAGGCAAACGGAGCCGCCAGTTCCTGTTTAAGTCCGGCTAAACGAGCGCTTTCCAATACCAGAATCGGCCGGAGCCTTTTTCCTCCGTTAAAAACAGAATAATGAATTGCTTTATGGAGAGAAGGCGGAAATGCCTGTTCAGCAGGCAAATAGCGTTTAAGATACTTGTTTATCAATCCGGCTTTTGTTTTCAAGTCTTTTTTAAAGGCTTCCATATCCAGTTCCCATGGGATACGTTTTAATCCATAACTCTTCATAGGCCTAATCCTTGTTTTGGTCTGTAAAATCAGTCATTTCCAGCTCTCCGAAAACATTTTCCATTAATTCTTTGATAGTCCCTTCGGCCTTTTCCAATTCATTTTGACAAAAAACCAACAGCTTCATTCCTTCCTGAAAGGCGGCCAGGCTTTCAGTTAATCCCGCAGAGCCGGACTCCATATGCTCTGTTATCTGCTCCAGCTTAGCCAGAGCTTCTTCAAAAGTTAAAGGATTTTCAGCTTTTACCATCTTTTCACTTCCTCTTTTCCTATGACCTCAACCTGAACATCCGCGTCGCTTAACACAATATTCAACCTGTCTTTTATCTCAATCTGCTCTCCGCTGACAATTAAACTCCGCCCTTTTTCCACTAAAGCATAACCTCTCTGCATGGTTTTCAGCGGGCTTAAATTATCAAGTTTATTCATTTGTATCATCAGGCTGAACCAGCCGCTCCGAATGGTTTCGGCCATGGCGCGCGACAGATTTCTTTCCGTATTACGCATTTTCTCCTGATAAACATTGATTATCCCCAGCGGATCTCTCCAGACTGCGCGCCCCGTCAAATGATCAAGCCATTGGCGGTGCTCTGTTATCATCCGCTCCATTACCCGCGTCATTCTCCTGCGGCAGCTTAATATATCCTCTTCCAGGCGCATACTGTCCGGTACGGCCAGCTGCGCGGCCTGGGTCGGAGTCGCGGCCCGCTCGTCCGCCGCCAAATCCGCCAAAGTAAAATCCACTTCATGTCCTACCGCAGATATTATAGGTATTTTCGACTCATAAATAGCCTGAACCACTTCCTCGCTGTTAAAAGCCATTAAATCCTCCAGCGGCCCGCCTCCGCGCCCAACCAGAATGACTTCCGCCTTATCCTGCCGGTTAAGCCTCCTGATGGCCTCGGCTATTTCCGAAGGCGCGTCCACCCCCTGTACCGCGCTGTGTGCTATAATAATTTGAACTTTGGGATGTCTTTGCTGCAAAATTCTAAGCATGTCGCGCAGAGCCGCTCCCTCTCTGGAAGTAACAATCCCCACGCTATTTACCAGTTTTGGTATGCTCTTTTTCTTGTCCGGATCAAAATATCCTTGCTGGGCCAGGCGGTTTTTCAGCTGCTCCAAATGCCGCAGCAACTCTCCTTGCCCGAAAGGTTCCAGCGCCCAGGCGCTAAGCTGATAGCGCCCTTGTTTAGCAAACACCGAAATCCGCCCATAAGCTAAAATCTCCATCCCGTCCTGAGGTTTAAATCTTAACGACCGGTTACTGCTTTTAAACATCACACAATTCAAACTGCCGTTCTCATCTTGTAAATTAAAATACATATGTCCTGACTGGCGATAATATTTATAGCCGGAAATTTCCCCTCTGACGCAGCAAGAAGATGTAACGTCGTCTCTTTCCAGCAATTCTCCGATATAATTGTTTATTTGTCCGACACTCAAGTAATTTACTTTCATAATCTTTCACCTGCGGCCGTTAAATTAACCATTAACTGGGCGATGAGCAACGGTCCTAATCCTCCCGGCACCGGCAACAAAGCTCCTTTATAACCGTTCAGGGATGCTGTGTCAACATTTCCCCGGGGTTTAGTGTCCTGGTAATAAAACCCCGCGTCAATGATGAGTTGAATCCGGCTCAATAAAGATAAAAAAGACCCGTTTATCATCCCCGCGCACCCTTTTTCAAAAACAGCTACATCGCACCACAGCAGAGCTTCCCGTTCAAATTCAGGCTGCAACAAAACCTGATAGCCTGACTGGAGCAGCATTAAATTGAGCGGCAAACAAAGGTCGAAAGAATTTCCAACTATTAAAACCCGTTTTTTTGCTTTCGCTTCACTGTATTGCTCTATTATGTTTAAAACCGCTTGTGCCGCGCAACTCTTAAAAGCAGGCCGCCCTCCCATAAGCAGCCCCCGGTTTTCAGGATGAAACCCGTCCACATCTTTTTTTGGGTCTATGGCTGCCAGGAAACGATCCCGGTAAGGCTGAAGTTTGTCCGGTAAAGGCAGCTGCAGCAATATGCCGTCAATAGTGTTTTGACTATTTAATTCATCAATTAACTCCAAAACCTGATTTTTCTTAATCTCGGCAGGCAAAATGTGAGAATGGGATTTTGCGCCAACAGCCGCCGCCGCTTTTTCTTTCAAAGCGGCATAAACTTTGTTTTCCGGTGTTTCCCCCACTAAAATCATAGCTAACTGCGGGCACTGTTGTTTATTTTGATTTTCTTCTCTAAGCCGGCTTTTTATGACTTCAGCCATTACACTTCCATTTATGATCTTCATGCGTATGGCTCCTCCGCTCCGATTGTTCCGCCTTCTTCATCAAACCACTTTCTATTTGCTGCATTTTAACAGCTTCAACAACGTTTTTCATCAGATAAGCCACAGTAACCGCTCCCACTCCTCCCGGAACCGGTGTTATAAACGAGGCTCTTTCACTTGCTTCTTCAAATTCTACATCTCCGACTATGCCATTGTCTACTGAATTTATTCCCGCGTCAATTACTATCGCCCCTTCTTTAATCCATCTGCCTTTGATTAAGTCCGGATTACCTGTCGCCACTATCAGAATTTCCGCTCTTCTGACATGTTCTTCCAAATGCCCTTTCTGATCGGTAGCGATATGGCAAACCGTTACTGTGGCTTCTTCTTTCAGCATCATTATGGCAGCCGGTTTTCCTACTATATCGCTGTTTCCTATCACGGCAACCTCTTTTCCGCGTAAATCCGCTCCGGTAGATTTTATCATCGCCACAATAGCTTGAGCAGTACAGGGCATTAAACCCGGCATTCCCAAAAACAATCGTCCTAAATTATATGGAGTTACACCCTCCACGTCCTTGAGACGGTCAATGTTCCATTGCGCCATTTTAGCGTTTAAGTTGGACGGCAGCGGCATTTGCAGAATAACTCCGCTTATGTAAGGATCTCTGTTTATATTGTCCAATACTTCCAAAAGCCGTTTTTGCGATACTCCTTCCGCCAGTTCGATAGTTTCCAATTCAATACCAACTTTTGCGGCATTACGACACTGAGAAGTCATGTAAACTTTTGAGGCGGGATCTTCGCCTACTTCCAGCGTCATCAGCAGGGGAACAGTACCGCGCTTTTTCAATTCTATTATTTCTAACGCCACTTCCTGCATTATGCTGTCGGCAATGTTTTTCCCATATAATATTTTACTCACACTTTCTCCTCTCATTAATTTCTGCCATCAGCCGCCATCGCCGCCGCCAATCTAGCGGTTCCCACCGCATTGTCCCCGCATAAATCAGGCCGGGCAAAATATAAATCAAAGCCTTTTTTCGCGCCTTCCAGCCTGTCCCGCAAACGCTCCTTAACTATTTGGTTTGACATTACTCCGCCCACCAACAAAACTTTATTTAACCCGGTTCGTTCTTTAGCGTTTATCAATAATTTTTCCAAAGTATTGGCAATCATGCGCAAAATACAAAAAGCGGTATCTTCCTTGCCGTATCCCTGTTCAATCATTCTTAAAGCCGCGGCTTCAGCGCCGGAAAAAGAAAAATGCAAATCTTTGACCGCCGCAGGTAAAAACTTATCGTTTTTCCGTTCAGCTTTTAAAGCCAGTTTCTCTAATTCTTCCCCGGCCGGAAAACCTAATCCTATCGCTACCCCTATGCGGTCAATCAGCTGTCCTGCGTGTAAATCAGTGGATCCGCCTATACATTCAATATCAAAATCAGCGCCGGCGCCCGCCGAAATTTTCAATATTTCCGAAGTCCCTCCCGAAAAATGAACTCCTAAAAAAAAATCTTCCCTCTTTAAAACATGGCCCGGCTCTATCCCCGCCATTATATGCCCTTCCTGATGGCTTACTTCATATAAGCGCAAACCCAGAACTGCAGACGCAATTTTAGCGGCGGAAGCCCCCGCTAAAAATACCGGCATATAGCTGTCCCGCGCCGGGCGAGGACGCGAACTTACCCCGATTCCTTTTAAACCGGCAAAATACTTTTTATCTATCTGGGCAAATAATCGCGGAAGGTTTTTCTGATGCAAAAACAAAGCCTCTGACTGTCTGAGGCCCTTACGTCCTGGCGCAACCGCCAACAAATTTCTTAAATCTAAAACCGCATTTCCCATCGGGTCAACCAAGGATATGGAAGTAGTATAAGCGCTGGTATCAATTCCCAAATACCAAGCCATCAAAGGCCTCCAAAAACTTTATCCAAAACAGCATTGATAAAGCCTGCGGAGCTTTCATCGCCATACCTTTTCGCAATCTCGATCGCCTCGTCAATGGCCACTACGGCCTGAGCCGGATTCATAAAAACAATTTCGCAGCTGGCTACCCGCATAATGCTGCGATCTACTGCCGGAAAATGCTTAATGAGCCAATAATCTGAGTGCTTTGATAAAAGCGCGTCTATTTCATCCAAATGCTGTAAAGTGTTCCGGATTAGCTCCCAGGAAAACAACTGGTCCTTTTCCTGCAAAGGCGTTTCCGCGAGCAACAAATCAAAAGCCGTTTGGGGATCAGCATTAATCTGATCAACCTGAAACAAAATTTTAAACGCGATTTCCCTCGCTTTTCTTCTGCTCAAACCATTATACCTTCCAGCCCTATTTGTCTTTAAAAATTTTGTTCACCCAAATGTTTAAACTCTTTCGGTCATCAATACTCTTTCCCACAAGCGCGCCTATAAGGCAACATAATATAACAAAAAAAGTCTTCCAAAACCCGAAAACCACAATTAAAATACCCAACAACAATCCAATAAAAATTCCCAGAGATATTCCTTTATGCTGCTCCCATATCAAAAGCAAATTTTCCCAATTCATATTCCATGTCTCCTTAAATATTGGAGCCTTTATCAGGAACGGCAAAATAATCAACTAAGACTCTAATCTCAGCTACTTTTAAGCCGCCAATATTTTCAAGATTCTCTTTAACCGCGTTTTGAATATCCATACTCATTTCCGGCACTTTATACTCAGTATTTATCATCGTTTGCATATCCACAATCAATCCGCCCGGACTTTCACTTATTTTAGCTTTTACTTCTCTAACCCCTGAAATCTTTTTTACCGCCATCATAATAATAGCGTTCACCGCCGGAACTGTTATCCCGATATTGCCGATCACCGACCCCTCAATCGGAATCGCTTTCGCTTTCCTTGTCCCTGGGGCTAATGATTTTATAATGCCTATAAACGCCAATATACCAACCACTACTCCCACTAATCCCAGCAAAACCTTGTTACGGGCGGTAGCTACGGCCCATTGCGCGCAAGATACAAGATCATAGTCCCCCACCGTGAGAGCGGCAATCAAAGCGGCCGCTAAAAACAAAAAAACTAAATTATAAATAAATAATATTAAACGAGTACTTCCGTTCACAGGCACACCCCGCTATCAATTACACAATTACACTGTATACCAAAGCCTGAAAATTTTACCGCCGACCTTGTCCTTTTCTTTCTCACATTTCCCCATAGCGACCGCCGGTAAATCCCTGACGCTTAAAATTCGCGTTTATAAAATAAAAATGTAACGGGCAAAACTCATACCCGTTTATTCATTTACTCATTTTCGCTGATAGTGATAACATCATTCTTATCATCTTTTTTTAATTCCACCCCGACAATGTTAATATTAACGGCTATAACCTCTAAACCTGTCATATTTTGCACCGCTTCTCTCACTTCATGCTGAA
Source organism: Syntrophomonadaceae bacterium (assembly GCA_031270725.1). Classification (GTDB taxonomy): domain Bacteria; phylum Bacillota; class Syntrophomonadia; order Syntrophomonadales; family Syntrophomonadaceae; genus JAISDD01. The sequence continues at coordinate 11,476 of JAISWS010000116.1, forward strand.
CCGTGTCCGCCACTTTTGGTATTTCGTATCCGTATTCAATTACCAAATCTATATCTATCTTGGTTTGGTGTTCAGTAACTTCGACTTTTATTCCTTTCCCTAAGTTTTTTTTCCCCAGCTTTTCCACCAGTTCAGTTCCCCATCCGCCGCTCATAGATGCTACTCCCTCTACTTCCATAGCCGCTAACCCCGCTACTGTAGAAACAACCTCATCCGCAATTCTAATAGCTCCAAAAGCTGAAACGGTTGCCGGTTTATTTTCTTCCATTACATACACCTCCGATAAATTAATTTCTTTAATATTTCATTATCTATTATACCAAACTATAAAACTATATCAAATATAACCTGTTCCGCCGGAAGCCCATATCAATTAATGATTGCTTTATTATTCATCCGTCATCCGCCGCTGAATGAAATTAGTGTATACTTCACCGCGCTGAAAAAAAGCATTATCCAAGACTTTCAAATGAAACGGAATTGTTGTGTGTACCCCTTCAATCTTAAACTCCAGCAACGCCCTTTTCATACGCTTTATGGCTTCCTCCCTGTCCGTTCCCCAAACTATCAATTTAGCCAGCATGGAATCATAATACGGCGGCACCGTATACCCCGGATAAACAGCAGAGTCTACTCTCACTCCAGGCCCTCCGGGAATTTGATAGACCCGCACGGCTCCCGGCGAGGGCGCAAAATTATTCTGGGGATCCTCCGCGTTGATGCGGCACTCAATAGCCCAGCCCTGTACCTGAATATCTTTCTGGCTTATGCTCAAAGGCTCTCCTGCGGCAATTTTTATTTGTTCTTTTATAATATCAACGCCCGTTACCATTTCAGTAACCGGATGTTCTACCTGAATCCTGGTATTCATTTCGATAAAATAGAAATTTTTATTCTGATCAACTAAAAACTCAACGGTTCCCGCGCTGGTATAGCCAGCCGCTTTAGCCGCTTTAAGCGCCGTTTCCCCTATTTTTTTACGCAGTTCGTCATTCAGAAATCCGGAAGGCGCTTCTTCCAATAATTTTTGATGCCTGCGTTGCAGGGAACAGTCCCTTTCTCCCAAATATAAAACCTTTCCAAACTCATCTCCCAGGATTTGTACTTCAATGTGGCGAGGTTCTTCGATATATTTTTCCACATACACTTCTTCATTGCCGAAAGCCGCGCCCGCTTCAATTTTGGCCATATCCAGAGCCTCGGACAAAGCCTCTTTGTTATGGGCCAGGCGCATCCCCCGGCCGCCGCCGCCGGCCGACGCTTTT
>JAISWS010000187.1 GCA_031270725.1 Syntrophomonadaceae bacterium
CCGTCCGGAAGATTCGCCAGAAAAAGGTCGGTTCCGTGAGGTATAGCGATGGCTTCCCCAAAAAGTTTATAAAATCCCTCATCGGCGGCGTTTTCCACAAATATGACCGATTTGGCCACCTGATACGCTTCTTCCCTTTTATCGGTGTTAATAAGCGCCAGACGGGCTCCTTCGCCGGCCGCGTTGCCTACGACCCGCACACGGTCCAGATGGCAGTCAGGGAACATGCCCAGCGCGACCGCGTTGGCCTTATCGATGTAATTGCCGAAAGCCCCCGCCAGGATGACCCCCTCGATTTCATCGATACCGCTTTTTTGCATAAGGGTTTTCGCGCCGCTGTAAAGAGCCGCTTTCGCCAGCTGAACCGCGCGAATGTCTTTCTGGTTTACCGTTATGTCCTTTTCCGTGCCGTCGCGGGCAAAATACAGTACATATTCATAAGATTTCCCTTTTTCTTCCAATCTAAGCCGCGGCGAAACGATGCCCTTACTGAATTTTCCTTCCGAAGTTATAACTCCCGCCGCGTTTAACCGCGCAATCACGTCAATAATGCCCGAACCGCATATGCCCCGGGGAATTTCATCGCCGATTACGTCCAGACGCGGCTCTAGGGTCAGAGGGTCTATGGAAACATGCTGGACGGCGCCGTTTTCAGCCCGCATTCCGCAGCTTATCTGCGCCCCTTCCAGAGCCGGTCCGGTAGCGCAGGAAGTGCTGTAGACCGCTTTTTTATTTCCCAGGCAAATTTCGCTGTTGGTGCCGATATCAATAAGTAGCAGATTTTTATCCTGGCTGTATATTTCTTCTGAAAGCAGCGCCGCGGTACAGTCCGCCCCGATAAAGCCCCCTATGGAAGGCAGGCAGTGTACATTAGCGCCGGGCATGATATCAAACCCGATGTCCCGCGCCTTGATATCCACGCTTTCCTGAAATGAAGAAACGAAAGGGGATACTCCCAGCGCGTCAGGCCGGATATTAAGGGCTATATGCTGCATGACAGTGTTAAAAACCAGCACTATTTCCACTATGTCATGGGCATGGACCCCGGTCCGCGCGCTCATCTCCCCAATCAGGCCGTTTACCGTATCGCACAGCGCTTTATTGAGAATAGCAAGCCCGTCCTCATTCAGCATACAGTAGGATATGCGCGATAAGATGTCAGCGCCGTAAGCGGCCTGCTGATTTAAAGTGCTGGCGCTCCGCTCGATTTTTCCGGTATTTAAGCTGCACATGTAAGCCGCCACCGTAGTAGTGCCAATATCTACGGCAATTCCGTAAATTTCTTTTATCAGGCCCGCGCGAACACCGATGATTTCATTGTCATATAAAATTAAAAGGGTAACTTTCCACCCGGCTTTTCTGAGTACCGGAGATAGTTCTCTCGCCACTCCGTAATCGATTTTTACATTTTTCAGCTGGGGCGCGGTTACGGCCAGAGCGTCTTTTATCCGGCTGAAGTCATCTCTGTGGTCTTCCAGGGTAGGGGGCGGCATTTCAATATAATAAGGGACTACCGACGGTTTCAGCGCCATTTGCCGTCCGCGCACCTTGTCAAGGATCAGCGGCGTCCCCACCCGGCTCTCCGGAGGCACGAAAATTTCCACGTCATCAAGAACCTTCGCGCAACAGGCCAGACGCATCCCCTCTCTGCGCTCTTTGTCGCTTAAAAGGGCCATTTCCTCCTCAGTGACGGAAGTCAGCGCTCTGATGGCTCCGTCCCCATCCTGACGGCCCTTATTAATAACCGATACTTTACATTTTCCGCAGGCTCCTGCGTATCCGCACGGCGACTGTATTCTCACGCCGGCTTTTTCCGCCGCGTCCAGTAAAATAGTTCTTCTTTTTACTTCCGTCTTTTTTCCCGAAGGAAAAAATGTTACCGTCAATCCCATGCCCATCACCTCATCTGCGGCAAAGATTTACAACAAACGCGCAACAAAGACTTACAACAAAGATTAAAGCTGTACGGACCGGTTTTTATCCCCGCCAATTTATTTAAAACCCAGGCAGCTTACGAATAACCTGTCAAAACCTTCCTGGTTTGACAGCTCCACACAGTTTATGTTTTTCACCAAATGCTCCATTTCCCTGCGGCAGGGGCGGTTAAGCAAAAAGGCTTCTCCTCCTGATTTGGAAGTATTCCCGACAAATTCAATCTTATCTATGAATTCTTTCGGCAGTAAAGCAATATTTACCAGACTCTCCGCCCGCAAATGATAGCCGAAAGAACCCGCGATCAGAACGGAGGACACATCTTCGTATTTAACGTTCTCGCTTTTCAGCAGCGCCTCCACACCTGAACGCACGGCTCCTTTAGCCAGCTGAACCTGCCTGACGTCGCCCTGGCTGATATATACGCCTTCGGCGATTTCAAAAGCGTATTTTCCGTTCAGCGGCAACACCCGTTTTTTTAAAGGCTCCATATACTGCCCTTTTTCGGGCGGCACAATTTTCCCGTTAGCGTTAATGACCTGAGTACGCACCAGCTCGCCGACAATATCAAACAACCCGCTGCCGCATATACCCACCGCTTTTTCATTTCCGATAGTCCTTATATCCAGGCTGCCGTCCTCGGCTATATTAAAATATTCTATCGCGCCTCTTCCGGCCCGCATGCCGCAGGTGATATTCATACCTTCAAAAGCGGGGCCGGCGGCGGTGGAAGTGGCTGACATGCTGCCGTCCCTGGCAATTACCATTTCCCCGTTGGTGCCGATATCTATAAAAAGCGTCGTCCCTTTCCTTTCATGCAGACGGGCGGCCAGAACTCCCGACGTAATATCCGGGCCTACGTAAGTGGAAATAATCGGCGGCAAATAGATTAACCCGAACGGAGAAATGTTTAAACCATGCTCCCGCGCCGGTATATGGTTTCCGCCCCTTATCCGCGGAGTATAGGGATATTTGCCTAACGAAACGGGATCCACATTGGCGGCCAGGTGAATCATGGTCGTATTGCCGCTGTAAACCGCTTCGTAAATATATCCGCTCTCTATTCCCGTCTCCTGGCAAAGTTCGGCAATCATATTTCTCAGCTCCGCGCAAATCCCTTCGTACATTATTTTAAGCCCCTCCGCTTTAGAGGCGAATTTGATACGCGTCAGCACATCCTGCGCGTGCAGGCTCTGCGGATTCAGGGCTGACACCGAGGTGAGCTCCCTGCCGGTCAGCGCGTCTATCATAGCGCATACCAGGGTAGTCGTCCCTATGTCAATAGCCAGGCCGTAATTCATCCCCGACGTATCTCCTGCTTCGGTTCCGACGGGAATTCCTCCCGCGTATACCGTAGTTTCACCATTCCCATATTTTTTGGTGATAAAGTTAATGATATCATAACTGAAACTTTGCCCTTCGCTTAATATTTTAAGCGTTTTGTTCTGGCCGGCCGTCGATACCGTCTCAACCGTAACGTCATCCGTCACGGCCGCCTGACAGGCCAGCACATATCCCCGCTCTATTTCCTCCGGGGACAGTTCGTCACTGTCATCGAGCAGGCTGACGCCATTCTCCAAACCCTGAGATACGCGGACTTTACATTTTCCGCAGGTACCGTTGCCGTCGCACGGAGACTCAATAATCAGATTAACCTTCCGGGCCGCTTCTAAAATTGTATCTCCCGGCAAAATGTCAACTTTAATATTTTCTGGCATAAACAATATATCCGGCATGTTTTCATCCTTTCTTGACCCGGAAACCGGAGGCCGTACGCGCCGCTTCAGGCGCTTTAAACCGCGCCCGCGTCCTTATTTATAATCCCTACTTATTCATCACTACGCCCGTAAAAGCGTTGATATTTTCCAAGGGGGTTGAAGTACTCAGTCCGCAGGCCGGCGCCATAATATGAATATTATTTCTAAGCAGCAGCTCCGTGGTTTTCATTATTTTTTCAGGGCTGCTGAATTCCAGAAGAATGGTACTTAAATTCCCCATCGTATTGATACCCGGATATTCGTCCATAATTTTTTTAAGGCTCACAAAAGCGTCCACGCTGAGCGCGTTGGAATGAAGATCGGCAACCGACGGTTTAACCGCTTCCATTTTACCGCAGATATGGACAATGGCCGGTACGCCCATTTCATGAATAGCGTCAACCAGTTTGTTAAGGTAATACACCGCGTATTCGTCAAACATTTTCGGCCCTAATATTTCACCGGTGGCGGTAGGGTCCGCGATTGATATGACATGTACGCCGCTGTCCACCATCAAACGGGCAAAATGTATCAGGCAATCCGTCACATAGTCCACCGCTTTATGGGAATTTTCTTTGTCCTTGCGCAGCTGTTTTAAAAACATCATGGGGTCTACGATGGAAGCCGAGGTGCTTATAGGTCCGGTCAGGCTCCCTATCGTAGGCACATCAGGATGTTTCACGGACAAAGTATGGATAGTGTTTAAAATCGCGTTCACCCTGTTGTTTTTTTCAAACTCTTTAGGCTGCTTAAAAACTACATCGGCGGCAGTCGGGAATTTTTCTTTCTGTATTTTCGGTTCGCATTCCAGAGTGCCGTAATTAATTTCACTGCCTAAAACCTCCGCTTCCACCGTCATGCAAAACGGAACGCCGAAGTTTTCAAAGCCCGTAAGCGTATGCACATCAAAGGCTAAATCGGACATAAGCCCGTCGGCATGATGAGCCGCCGGCAGTTCGTGCCCGGTTTTTTTCATTACCTCAACAATAGCCGAATTCATCATTCCGCCAGGGCAAATGACCGGCGGACGCTCTACTTTCTGGTTGTTTAGCACCCTTAAAAGGCGTTCCTTCGGCGAAAAAGCATCTGACATTTCAATCATCCCTTCCCTAAACAATTGCCAATAGGTCAATAATCATTTTGTACATCTATTCTAAAACAAAACTTCCGTTAATTCTATCGCCAGCCGGGTAGCTTCCGCCGCGTTTTTTGAATATCCGTCCGCTCCGATTTTAGCGGCAAATCCGCTGGAAATAGGCCCCCCGCCGACCATAACCTTAAATTGTTCACGGATGCCCTGCTCTTTTAAAATATTAATTACGTCGGCCATGGCGTCCATGGTAGTGGTCATAAGGGTAGAAATACATATTAAGTCCGCTTTTTCCGCCTTGGCCCGCTCTACAAATTCCGCCGCCGGAATATCCCGGCCCAGATCTATAACCTCAAAACCGCCGGTCTCCATCATCAGTTTGACCAGATTTTTGCCGATATCATGCGTATCGCCTTCTATCACGCCTATAACCGCTTTTTTCTTTTCAGGGCCGGAAGCGTCTCTTTTTATATGGGGTTTTAAAATGTCAATACCTACATTCATCGCGTCCGCGCACATTAAAAGCTCCGGAACGAAATATTCTTCTTCTTCAAACAACTGCCCGGCCCGCTCCATGCCCTTTGTAAGCCCTTTATCAATAGCTTCAAAAGCGTCTATACCTTCTTCAACCGCCTGATTGGACAGTCCGGCAACCAGGTCGTCATCCATATCCACTATAGCGTCAGACATTTTCTGAAATATAATTTCTTTAGCGTCAGCCATGATAACACCCCTTTCTTAATTTTCCGGATAACTGTAGGCCACATCCACCATAGCGCGTATATTCTCTATAGGTACGGCCGGCGGGATATCACAGCCCGGCATCATAAAGTAGCCCCCTTTTTCGCCCTGAGCGTCTTTAACGCACCGTATACATTCTTCGCGCACCTTTTCCGGCGTCGCCATCTGCATAACCGCTACCGGATCCATATGGCCGAAGAAAGCTATTTTACCGTCCAGCGCTTCCCGGGCAGCAGCCAGGTCCACTTTATAATCCATTGAAAACGCGTCGGCGCCTGTTTCCGGTATCAGTTCCAAAAATTTAGTCGTATCGCCGCAAATATGAATCATTTTAGCAAAAGGCTTGTCGCCGATTAAATTATTGGTTTTGGTCAGATTAGGTACCACAAATTCCACAAACTGCCGCTTCGAAATCATATCACCGGACGCGAAAGGCTCCGCCTGGGATATGTACTCAGCGCCGGCGTCCAAAAATAAATCCCAGTACCTGTACACCATCTGGGTAGTACATCCCATCATATAATGGACGGCCGCTTTGTCTTTGATAAGGAGCTTCATGAATTTTTCGGTCCCCAGCAGCAGTCCGGCCAAAGTCAGCGGCCCCCACTGGCTTATACCGATCATTACCTCATCCCCGATAGAATCCTTTAAAATCCGCGTATTTTCCAGCATCGCGTTCAGCCCGGGATCATCCTTTATATTCTCCAGATTGATTTTGTCAATATCATACGGATTATCCAGTAACGGCTCCGCCACATCGGAAGCTGCTCCGGGCCGGTGAAAATTAACTTTAGCGCCTACGGCGCGCAAAACCAGATTGTTACAGCCCGCAGCGGCCCAGACCAAATCCGACCTGACCTCTTCATTGGCTTTAATAGTGATTTCCGCGGACTGTTCCGGCGGCAAGTCAAACGAATCCTGCAGCGACATTCCCTGTTGGTTGTAAACCCATACCCCCCCCGATAATAAAGTTACCGGTATGCGGGGAGTCGGTTCAAGCCTAATCGCTTTTTCAAAAATTTCTTTCGGCGTCATAAAAGTATTCCTCCATTCTTTCATTTATTGCTGTAAAGCGTCCCCATATAACAGGTTTATTTTTATCCCATTCAGCGGAAGGCTCCCGTTTCACGGAAAACAAAGCCAACTCCGCGCCTGGAAGCGTTTTTACCTCCGGCTGAATATGATAAATCCTCCGCGGACACTTTCAATACGCCCCGCGGCGTACCGCACCGCGATTATTTATTGACTTTAGTTTACTCCTGACACCGGTATGCGAAAAAGGGGCAATTTTAGTTTTTTCTAGGAGACAGTTTAAAAAATAAATTTTACTCCGCCTTTTTTTATAGTTTACAGCTTATCAGACATTCTGAATATTACCGCCAATGTGTACTGTCATATAAAAAAAGCCTGAACTGTACCTGTAACAAGCGCTTGAATGTTTCTATAATGGTGACAAGGTTATCAGTATCCATCAATTTTTAGCGAGGGAGGGTTTAGCGTTGAATAAGGAAGAGATTTTTTCAAAACTAAAAGAATCCATTATTGAAATGGACTCGGAGCTTGCTGTAGAAGCGGCAAACCAGGCGCTGGAATCAGGTCTTGACCCGTTGGAATGTATAAGCGACGGCCTTTCAGCCGGTATGCAGGTCATGAGTGATTTATTCGACGAAGGCGAGGCGTTTGTCCCTGAATTACTCATGTCTTCGGAGGCTTTTGACGCGGCGGTCAAGGTATTGTCCCGTAATATGACGGAAGAGGAAAAAAATGAGGCTTCCAACGGGACCGTGATTATACATACCGTCCAGGGCGATATTCATGACATAGGCAAGAACATCGTCCGCACTTTGTTCGAGGCCAATAATTTTATTGTCTTTGATTTAGGGCGCGACGTTCCGGTGGAAACGGTGGTAGAAAAAGCTAAGGAGCATAAGGCCGATTTTATACTCGGTTCGGCCCTTATGACCACTACTATGCCCGCGCAACGGGATATTATAAGTATCCTGAAAGAAGACGGGGTCAGGGATAATTTTATCGTAATGTTCGGGGGAGCGCCGGTGTCAAAAGACTGGTGCGACCAAATAGGGGCGGACGGATATGCTGACACCGCCACAGACGCTGTTATTCTCGCCAAGGAACTACTGGCTCAAAAAAAAGGAGGGTTATCATGAAGGCAATTGTAAAAGGAGTAACCGTTTTCGATGTTTATGACCGGGCTAAAAGCGGCCCGAAAGTCGCGGAAAAAGAGTGGGATTTTAAAATAATCCCTCAAACGGCAGCCGCTCTCGCTAAAAAATATGACATCAAAATTGACAAAAAGACCATTATCCCCGAAAGCAAAGAATTGACAGACAAGCTGTTTAACGCCGGACTGGATATGTTAGTGGAATGCGGCATTTACTGCATTGATACCGGCAGGGTAATCAAATACACCCGGGACGAGGTATTGCACGCCATAGAAGCCGCTCCGGACAATTTTATATTTGGTGAAGGCCAGGAGGCTATTTACGTTACACCCAGACATTCAAGCTCGTCAAAGCCTCCGCTAATCCAAGGCGGCCCCACCGGTTCCCCCTGTTCGGAAGAAATGTTCCTGCCTATACATCAGTCCTACGCGCAGGAGCCGATTATTGACACTATCGTCGATGGAGTCATGCAGACTATTATGGGTAAAGACCCGGTTCCCGGTTCCCCCTGGGAACTGATGGCCGTCCGGGCGGAGGCCCTGCAGGTACGGCAGGCGCAAATGCTGGCCGGACGTACCGGCATGGGGTTGTAGGGGAATGAAACTTCATTGAGTCCCGCCGGGGTGATCGAAGCTGATTTTGAAGGCGGGATGCGTCCATCTGACGCCCATGAGGTTTCCCAGTTAAATGAACTGAAAATTGACGTAGGCGCGTTGATTGTCGGAGCTCATTACGCAATGACTGGAGTAAACGTTATGGTTGAACAGATGCCGATTTACGGAGGATATGCGGGCGGCCTGGAAACCACCACTATCGTAGACGTCGCGACCACTATAAACTCTTTTGTAATGATGCAGGCTACATGGCACTTAGACGGCCCCGTACATGTCAGGTGGGGCATAACCACGGCCCGGGAAGCGCTGGCGGTCGCCGCTCACGCCGCCAAGGCCGTTGAAGAACATACTCATATGATATTGGGCAATCAGTATTATACTCTGGCGGGTCCGTGTACTTTGATGTGTTTGCTGGAAACGGCGGCGCAGGCGATTACTGATACGGCCAGCGGCCGGGAAATACTTTCAGGGGTCGCCTCCTGCAAAGGCGTCTCCACCGATTTATTTACGGCGATGGAAGCCCGGATGATGGGCGAAGCGGCTTACGCGGTAGCGGGCATGGATACTCATGAGGTCAATATTCTCCTGGATAAGCTGGTTTCATTATATGAAAAAGATTATAAAACCGCTCCCAAGGGGAAAAAATTCCAGGAATGCTACGATGT
>JAISWS010000209.1 GCA_031270725.1 Syntrophomonadaceae bacterium
GTTTTTTATCGTCAGCGACCTCATGGTCAGTTCCGGAGTTATGACCGCTCTGGGATTATTATTGGAACCGGTTATGCGCCCTTTGTTCCATTTGCCCGGCTGCGCCTCCCTGGTTGTAGCCATGGGTTTTACCAGCGGCTATCCGGTAGGAGCCATCCTTACTCAAAGGCTTTACGACGAAAACATGTTAAACCTTGAAGAAGCTGAGCATCTGATTTCTTTTACCAATAATTCCAGCCCTTTGTTCATCATCGGAGCGGTAGGTACCGGAATGCTGTCCACGCCGGCTTACGGCTATCTGCTATTAATCTCCCTTTATAGCGCCAACCTGCTGGTTGGGGTATTTACCCGTCGTCCGGCCGCCGGCAGTTCTTCCGCCTCACCCGCGCCGTCCGCCGGTACGCGCATGTTCAGACAAGCCTGGAAACGCGCTCGCCCTTTAAATATAGGCCTGATTATGGGCATCGCCGTAAAAAACAGTATAAAAAATATACTGGCTGTAGCAGGGTTCGTGATTTTCTTCGCCGTAATTACCGATATGTTCATTCGCTGGGGATGGATGCAGCATTTGGCGTCTTTGGCGCATCCACTCTTATCTCTCCTGGGGTTAAGCGGCCATATGGCTCAGGCCTGGGGAAGCGGATTATTTGAAATAACTTTAGGAACCCAGCTTGCGGCCGCCTGCAATGATAATACCATACTGGCAAGGTTAATAATAATATCGCTTATCCTGGCTTTCGGCGGCTTCAGCGTCATGGCTCAAATAATGAGCATTACAGCCGGCACTCCTGTTCGTCTCCGCCCATACCTCAACGCCCGGCTGCTGCAGATGGCATTATCCGGGATTTTCACTTACAGCGGCTATAAACTTTTTTTCGCGCCGTCAGCACTTTACGCTTTTGTCTTCCCCAGTGAAAATATGTTATATTCCTTCAATGTTTGGGGCATTCCTTTGTTTTGCCTGACACTATCGTTATCAATTCTGATGGGAATCATTATTGTGCGATTTATATTAAATATTAATAGTCGTGATTCTTAAGCGCGAAATTAATTTCATCCCGTCCTCTGTTGACAGCTTCCAGGCTTTTTTGCAAAACTATTTCAGCGTGATGCAAAATTTCAGACGCATATTCATTAGCATCCCGCCTGATATCAAGAGCGACATCTTCAGCTTTAGCGATAAGCTCTTCCCCCGCTCTTCTCGCATTTTGGGTAATCTCATTTTCATCCAGGAGACGGGCAACCTGAAAACGAGAATCTTCTATATACTGTTCCGCTTCAGTAAAAGCATCCTTTACAATCCGTTCCTTTTCCGTAAGAACCAAACGGGCTGTATCCAATTCTTCCGGCAAAATAGCCCTAATCCTGTCTATAAAATCCAATATAACATCAGGTTCGATCATAACTTTACCGTTTGACAAAGGTACTTTTTTACTATTCTTGATATTCATTTCAATTGCGTCCAGGATATGATAAACCTCCATGCTCTAGCTCCTCTCCATTGAATTATAGTAATATAAAGAAGATTCTCCATAACTATTATACCGGTATTGTATCAGATTATTAAAGCTTTGGGATAGTTCTTTATTTTTAGGGGCGCGTATTATTATTATCCCTTCGTCCGACAAAAACCTATATTCCCCTAATTTCGTCATTATCTGAGAAAAAATTTTCTCATTGGTAAAAGGAGGGTCCACATAAATACAGGCAAATTTTTCTTGCCGGCGCTTAAACAGCTCCAAAGCTTTAAAAGCGTCCATCATAAAAACAGAAGCGCCGGCTTCCAGCTGGCATCTTTTTATATTTTCTTTGATAATCTTTGCCGCCGCCTGGCTTTGGTCTACAAAATAAACTTTTTCAGCGCCCCGGCTTAACGCTTCTATCCCCACACTGCCACTGCCGGCAAATAAGTCCAGGAAAAACGCTCCCTCAACTTTTGCGCCCAGGACATTAAATAACGCTCCTTTGATCATATCGGTAATCGGTCTGGTCAAATATCCGGACGGCGCGTTCAGTTTCCTGCCTTTTGCCAGCCCCGCTATAACTCTCATAATCCGCTCCCGCCACTATAATGTGATTTTTGTTATTAACGCGAAAATATAGTATAAAAACATAATACACAGGTAATCATATAATTACCAGAAAAAAATCCGCGGCCACTTTTCAGTAATAGTTTTACAAAATGCTCCTCTCTTCCAGGGTGGCTTAGGTCACCCTGATTTACATATACCCTGTTGTAAATAAACCGTTTTGGGCGCCAATGTCCGATAACTCATCGCAAAGGAGATGCTAACCGTAAATAATTTTATCAAAGAATTTAACTTAAATGTAGACTTAGCTGTCGAAGCCAGCGATTTGCTAAGAGGCGGTAAAAATATTGAAATTGACGGTATCGAAGAAAAAGTGGAAACCAGTAAGCGGCTGCGGGTCAATACCATTACGGTTACAACGCCGGAAGCGGGCGCCAGGATAGGCAAGCCTCCCGGCAATTATATAACTATACAAGCCCCGCCTTTACATGTGAACGATCCTGAGCTGCAAGAGGAAATAATAAACATGTTAAGTAAAACTTTGCAAAAAATAACCTTACCTTTTTTAAAACCAAACGATCCGGTTCTGCTGGTGGGACTGGGCAACCGGTACGCGGCAGCCGATTCTTTAGGCCCTAAATTCATTGAGTACAGCCCTATAACCCGTCACTATCATCGGTACGCTCCGGAAGCGCTGATCCAGGGGATGCGCCCCGCCAGCGGAATTGCCCCCGGGGTTTTAGGTACTACCGGCCTGGAAACTCTGGAAATAATAAAAGGCGTCGCGGAACAAACCAAACCGGCTCTGGTCATAGCGGTGGACGCTTTAGCGGCTCAGCAAATAGAACGGATCGGAAGCAGCATACAGATCTCTGATACCGGCATACAGCCGGGAGCCGGAATAGGAAACGCCCGCCATCCTTTGAACCAGCGTACTCTGGGCGTCCCAGTAATCGCTATCGGCTGCCCTACCATTGTCAGCGCCGCCGTCATATCAAATCAGAGTATACAAAAATTCTGCTCGAACAGCGCGTGCGCGTATGACGAAGCTGCCGCCACGGAATCTATCAAAAAGGTATTATCTTACTTCGGCGGTTCATTATCCGTAACCCCTAAAGAAATTGACGAAATTATTAAAAATACCGCTAAAATCCTGGCCGGAGGAGTAGCCGCCGCTCTGTTTCCCGGCATTAAACAAAGGCAGCTGGAGTTGTACGCCATGTGATTTTAACGCTTGCGCGGATCCTTTGGACGCGTCCGCCGGAGCCTTAATATATTTATATGCTTCCAGCCGCGGAAAATGGAAGCGGACGCCAGTATAAAATAAGCGGATAGTTATCATTATCCGCTTATTTTTAAACCGCAATTTTATTATCTAATATTCATTACTGTTATTACTGCAAATTACCGGCTTTGTTTTGCTCATACGAACGAATCATTTTTTTAACCATCTGCCCGCCAACGCTTCCGGCTTGCGCGGAAGTTAAGTCGCCGTTGTAACCTTGCTTCAGGGTTACGCCGACTTCCTGAGCGGCTTCATATTTGAATTGATTCATCGCTTCTTTAGCCTGGGGAACCATAATCTTGCTTTTCGCCATTTTAATTTCACCTCCTTTACTTTGCTAGGTTTATTGTTTCCATCAAAAAAACAAATATGCTAGAAGTATTTGCATACCTATTTAGTTTTTTGCTTTTTTGGCATGGTTCCACGTTTTTCACATAGCCATATTGGCCGCCGGCTTAAAAAAACATCTGTCGTCTGATTTTTCTTTTTATTTCCGCGTATTTCCGCGATTTTTTTAAAACCGGCTTTTGTTTATCGCCAAAACATTATCGCCAAAACAGCTTCATAATCAATTCATTTTCCTTTATTAAATAGCCGGTAATATTATTTTCAGCCGCCATATAAGTCAATTATTGAAAATTTGAACCGTTTAAATAATCATTTCGCGCCCGTTAGGGGGAAAATACAAGGCCTGAGCTATAAAACCGGGGCGTCAGAACGCTTTTTTTACATATTTTTAATACTTTTTTGAAAAATATGCGATAATTAGATAAGGGTTTTGTCAATATCCCTGCGGTTATTATCCGCTTGTCCGCGCATAAGGTAAAACTGTTAAAAGTTCAGCTGTTTCTGATATTGTTTAAGGCAACAGAATAAAAAATATAGCACTCCGCCCGGATTTAACATAATGCGTTGTAAGCGGGTATTTTTCCGGTCACGGCGCGTTATTATCAAATTATGAGGATAAAAATCAAAATGGAAACGGACATTAAACAGACTATACTAATTGTTGACGATGAGCGCCTGAGTTCAGCGGTTTTGAACAACATATTATCTCCTGAGTATTCTATACTCATGGCCAGATCCGGTGGAGCGGCTTTAAAAACAGCCGAGGAAGCTGTTCCGGATTTGATAGTGCTAGATATAATAATGCCGGATATGAATGGTTTCGATGTATTAAAAAACTTAAAAAATAACGTTGTTACTTCTAAAATACCAGTAATTTTCATAACCGGCCTGAAAAAGGTTCAGGACGAGGAAACCGGCTTTTTGTTAGGCGCCGTGGACTATATAACCAAGCCTTTCGTGGCCACCATCGTCAAAGCGCGTGTCAACACTCATACGCAAATAGCGCGTCAAATGCGTATGATAGAAAATTTAGGCATGATTGACCCTTTGACCAATATTCCGAACCGCAGAAATTTCGATGAGCGCTTAGACCTGGAATGGAAGCGCGCTATAAGAGATAAACGCCCTGTTTCTTTTTTAATGATAGATTTGGATAATTTCAAGCAATTCAACGATACTCACGGACACCTGCGGGGCGACGCTCTCCTGAAAGCCGTCTCTAAAGCTTTTACGTCATGCATTAAGCGCCCGGCTGACTTAGCGGCCAGATTGGGCGGGGAAGAGTTCGGAATAATTTTACCGGACACTGATTTGAACGGGGCCATGAAGGTCGCCGAAGATATCCGCGCCGCGGTCGAAGCTGTCCGCATACCCGCCGCCTACGACAAGCAAAACAAACTCTCTACCACCGTAAGTATAGGGGCTGTTACCTGGTATCCCCAAATAAAAGATTCCGCTTTAGAACTAATCGCCAAAGCAGATAAATATATGTACATCGCGAAAAAAACCGGCAAAAACCGCGTATATACGGAATTGCCCGAGAACTCCGGGCGCTGAAACTCTTCCGCGGCGGAAACTGCCGGTTCGCTTTTAATCCACATATCTGGGAATAGTGATAGTGGCTTTAAATAAATCCCCGTCTATTTTTACGGCCAGGCTGCCGTTCTGACTGTCCATTAGCGATTTAGCTATACTGAGCCCTAAACCGCTTCCTTCACTGTTTCTGGACTCGTCTCCTCTCTTAAACCGTTCCAGCAGCTCCTCTTCGTCAACATTAAGCTCATAAGCGGAAATGTTTTTTATTTCCATAATTACCCTGTTTTCATCGGGCTTGACATCAATATACACGCGGGAATTGGGCAGCGAATATTTAAAAACATTAGAAAGAATATTTTCGATTACCCGCCAGAACATTTTTCCGTCCGCTTTAACGAAAATCTTCTCGGACGGAATATTTATTTTAAAATCCAATTCAGATTCCCGGATACGGTCGTTAAGCTCTCCCAGCCCTTGTTTGAGCAAGGCGTTGAGGTCTACTTTCGCCAGCGCCGCTGGCATATTGCCGCTGGTGATTTTCGAAGCCTCGAACAAATCGTCGATAAGAATCTTTAAACGCGAAGATTTCCGGTCGATAATATCCACATAATTCGCGGCTTTTTCATTTTCCAGCCCTTCTTTTTTCAGCAGGTCAACATAAGTAATAACCGAAGTCAAAGGCGTTCTGATGTCATGAGAAACATTGCTGATGAGTTCGGTTTTTAAGCGTTCGCTCTTCATTCTCCTTTCAACTTCCGTATTCAGCCCGTCGGCTATCTGGTTGAGATTGCCCGCCAGTCTGGCCAGCTCCCCCCGCCCTTTAATCTCTATTTTTTTGCTGTAATCGCCGGCTTTGATCTCTTCCGCCCCCTCCAGCACTAAATCGCATTGAAGGGTTAATTTACAAATCAGCCATACCGCTAAAGGTATGGTTATTATTCCAGCCATGGGGATCATGGTGATAAGTCCGGCAATTACGACCGCGGCTACCGCTTTACGCGTCAAAGAACCGCCGCGGTAAATATTGGCGGCCCAGGAGAAAAACTTAACTATTATAACAAAGAAAAGGGTATTTTTAAGAAAAGTACGATTTTTAAGGCGTTTAACTACCAGCAGGCCGCCCGCTAATATCAAAGCTGTTAAAATCAACTCCCAGGCCACAATCAGAACCATATAGCCGGTATTATCCCAGCGGCCCTCAAAGTTTATCATTATCGCCGCCGCGATGGCCAGCAGCACCGCCATACCCGCCGCTATGATTTCGTTGTAAAGGAGCTTTTCTGTCCGGAAGGCGTCCCCGCCGTTATCTTCTTTCTTTCCGGCGCCCCAGATCAAATATAACGCTCCTATAATTACCGCCAGCAAAAGCAGCGAAAGCTTTCGCGTTTCTTTAATAACCTGTCCCCGCGCTTCTGCCCATTCCTGATTTTTCTCCGCTAAAAAAGTATCCGGATAATAAGCTAAGTAAATTTTATTAAGGCTGCCTTCACGGGAAAAATGATAAGGCGTACTTTCAAAAAAATCTTTTGAGGTTTCCGCGGTATTGCTAAGCACCACATTGGAACCCCGCGTTACATAATAGATAATCGACCTCGCCGCCACTTCATCATTTACCATATCGCGCAGGGAACGGTATCGCGCTAAATCCTCCTTCACTATTTCAGCGGATAAATTATTGATTTCGTCCGCGTATTCTTCTTCAAAAATCAGCCATGAAAAGGCTTCCCGGTCATAGTTTCCATAGTTTCCGCCAGGAATCGCTAAACGGGGTGGTTCTGAAGCGTTTTCCGTTACCTGTCCGGAAAGAAACACTCGCCCGCGTTCATACTGGTTCAGGCGCAAATCAAGATTCTGGCGCTTGCCTTGAAAAAGATTTTCTT
The DNA here is from genome assembly GCA_031270725.1 of Syntrophomonadaceae bacterium. Lineage (GTDB taxonomy): Bacteria > Bacillota > Syntrophomonadia > Syntrophomonadales > Syntrophomonadaceae > JAISDD01. Next base: position 7,080 of record JAISWS010000209.1, read on the forward strand.
TCGCTTGCAGCAGCTTATCTTTAGTTACGGTTCCGCCTTGGATTATAAATTCTTCGCTTTGATATCCGGCTAACTGGTCAAGCCAGTTTGCCATACTATAATTGAAACCTTCATACTTTACGCTGTCCGTATATCGCTCCTTATTCAAAATTTCATAACCGTAATCGTTAAGCGCGCTGTTATAAAATTCATCTCTCAGCGTAAAAACGAACCAGGTAATCAAAATCGCCGTTACTAAAAAAACGCTTATATAAATGTCTTTACGTTTTAGTAATGTTTTCAACTTTATATCCAATTCCCCACACCACCTTTAAATATTTGGGTTCCTTCGGGTTTATTTCTATCTTTTCCCGTATCCGGCGGATATGTACCGCTACAACGTTATCAGCGTTGTAAGCCTCTTCTTTCCACACCCGCTCATATATTTCCTCGATGGAAAACACCCGTCCGGCATTTTTAAGCAGCAGCAACAGGATTTTATACTGAACCGAGGTCAGGCGCGCTTCTTCTCCGTCCACCAGAACCGTTTTAGTCTCGTCGTTTATCATTAAACCGCCGCTGCTGTATACATTGTCTTCCGTTTTCAGGCTGCCTAAAGAGGTATAGCGGCGCAGCTGGGATTTAACCCGGGCTATCAGCTCCAAAGCGTTGAAAGGCTTGGCCACATAATCGTCGGCGCCCATATTCAAGCCTATAATCTTGTCCGTATCTTCACTTTTGGCGGAAAGGATAATGACCGGAATATTATTTTTTTCTCTTATTTTCAGCGTAGCCTTTATCCCATCCATACGCGGCATCATAATGTCCATAATAATTAACTTAATGTCCTGGGCGTCCAGTATTCGCAGCGCCTGAAGCCCGTCATAAGCCTTAAATACCTGATACCCCTCATTTTGCAAATAAATTTCGATAGCGTCTACGATCTCCGGTTCGTCGTCACAAACTAAAATATTCATGAACTGTCCGCTCCTTCACTGTTTTTCTGATACACCACATTCACCTCCAGTCAACTCTGATACAATTATTATAGGAGGCAAATATTAAAGCTACGGTATTCTGAAAAGGCAATTGTAATTTTTTCCCGGTCAATGAAGCTATAAGAAAATTTATTATGAAAAAAACCATTAACGGAAACAGCAATTTTGTGAAAACACCCAGATTAGCCAGCAAGACGGAACCTTGCGAGGCAAACATTGAAACGATAGCGCAGCATAACAATATAAACTGAATATCGTCGTTCTTTTCCCTAAGCAGGTCAAAATATTTTTTGCTCTTTTCCGCGGCGCGCGCCGCCAGCTTCCGTAACCCGTTCAGAGGTTCGCGGGAGGACTTCGGGGCGAAGCGGCCGGCTTCCCTGATTAGGATTTTTACGATGTTCGCGCCGGCTAAAGGTATAACGAGAACCAAAATTATACTTTGCCCTATTATCTTAAAGTCGAAGGAAACCGCCTGTCCCATAAAAATAAACAGGTAAACGGGCAGCAATATAATCTGCAATATCAAATTCAGGGGCAAAACAGAGGCGCCCAGAGTTACATTTCCTTTGGCCAGACCGGCAAAAATCAAATACCAGTCCGTACAGGGCGTTACCATGAGCATTATAAAACCAATCTGCAGACTGACGCGCGCCGGGAAAAATATCCCGGCCAGCAGCAAAGCGAAAACCGGCGTCCACAAAAAATTAATAGCCAGGGCGGGAAGTGAAAATTTTAAATTGGTGAAAGATTTGGTGATTTCCCTGATATCAACCCCTAAAAATACAAAAAAGAGCATACTCATTAAAAAAATCTCAATAAAGCCGCCCGCTCTTTGTTCTATGTTCACGCTGGTTTTTCCGAGAAAAATACCGAGAAAGGCTGAAAAAATGATAAAAACAGGTTGTAATTTCGCTAAAACGCTCATAAACGCCTTTTCCTGGGGGCATGATTTCCGCTTGCTCCGGCCGCCGACCCGTTGTTTTTTCCCTTAATTAAAAATCTGTAACCCATCCGCGTCAAACTTGTCCCCTTTTTCAGTTTTTCGCTTCCGTCCGGTCAGGGAATTTATGTTTTACATAATCTTCCAGCGCGGCGTAATTAATATTTTCTTCTTCCAATATTTTTCGGCTGAGCTCTATCCATTTACCGTGGCGTATTAAACTGGCCACTTTCATCTGGTTTAGCCCATGCTGCTTAACTCCCCAGAACTCTCCCGGCCCTCTGATTTTCAAATCTTCCTGCGCTAAAATAAAGCCGTCATTAGTTTTTTCCATAGCCCGCATTCTTTGCCAGGCCTCGTCGGTAGGCGGATCGGATATTAAAAAGCAATAAGACGCCTCTTTGCCCCTACCTACTCTTCCGCGCAGCTGATGGAGCTGGGACAAGCCAAAACGTTCGGCTTGTTCCACTACCATAATCACCGCGCTCGGCACATCCACGCCCACTTCAATTACTGTCGTTGACACCAAAATCCTGGTTTGCCCCGCCTGAAATTTTTCCATAATCGCTTTTTTTTCAGCCGCTTTAAGCCTGCCGTGCAGCAAATCCACCTGAACATCAGGATACTTTTGTTTTAAAATATCATATAAAGCGACCGCCGCCAGCCAATCCTGCTTTTCCGATTCCTCTATCAAAGGGCATACTACAAAAACCTGAGTATCAGCGTCCGCTTTTATCTTATCATAAATAAAAGCGTAAACCGCGTCCCTTTTTTCCGGCGGTATCAATTCCGTCTTAATAGGACGGCGTCCCGGAGGCAGCTCATCTATAACCGCCACGTCCAAATCCCCGTACACCGTCAAGGCCAGAGTCCTCGGTATCGGAGTAGCCGTCATCATCAAAAAATCCGGCTGCCCTTTAGCCCCTAAAATGCTTCGCTGCTTTACTCCGAAACGGTGCTGCTCATCAATGACTACCAGTCCCAGATTCCTAAATTCTATATCCCCCTGCAGCAAAGCGTGCGTTCCCAGCAGTATATGCACATTTCCCGCCAGCGTTTCATTTATTACGCTTTTTCTGACTGCCCCCGCGGTGCTGCCGGTAAGAAGCGCGACGCTTAAATCCGTATTCCGGTAAAATTTTGTGAGGGCCTGGTAATGCTGATGCGCCAAAACTTCCGTCGGCGCCATTAATACTCCCTGGAAGCCGCTCGCCGCCGATTTAGCCAGGCAAAGAGCCGCGATTACTGTTTTTCCGGCTCCTACGTCGCCCTGCAGCATACGGTTCATCGGTTTCGGCTTTTCCATATCGTCAAAGATCAGGCGCAAAACTTTTTCCTGCGCCGGCGTTAAACTGAACGGCAGCTGCCCATAAACCCGCTGTAAGTAATCAAATTTTTCTTTATGCGCTATCCCTGTCCGGCCTTTTTCTTCAGTTTGCCCCTGGCGCAGCTTCGATAAAAAAAGAACCAGCTCCTCCACCGCCAGCCTTTTTTTAGCCTGAAGATATTCCGGACGGCCGGCGGGAAAATGGATATTATAAAAAGCGTACCCGATATCGCATAACTGATATTTCCTTTTCTGCTCAAAAGTGAATATCTCTTTATACCACGGCAGATAATTAGTCAATACATAGAGCATAAGCGAACGCATCCTTTTTTGATTAAGGCCCTCCGTCAGATAATAAACCGGTAATATTTTAAGGCTGCTGTCAACTGAATCCAAGATTTCATACTCTTCCGCTATTAATTCATAATTATTAGCCAGGCCGGCTTCTTTTACCCGTCCGCTGACAAAAATACTCTGCCCCGGTTTTATCGTCTTATCCAGGTAATTCTGGTTAAACCACACCGCGGTTATAGCCGCGCTGTCATCCTGGATCACAGCTTTAAAGACCGCCGTTCCCCGGTAACCGCGGTTTAGTTTTGTAGCGGACACGGTCCCCTTTATATTGTATTTGCCGCCGGCCTCTATCTGGCCTATATTATGCGTTTCGTTACGGTTCAGGTAGGTACGCGGTACATTCCATAGCAGATCAAATATATTAAATATGTTTAAACGCGCCAGCTGTTCGCTTCTGCCGGATCCTACTCCCGGCAAAAACCGGACTTCCCGAAAAAATCTGTCCATTCATCCTCCTGTTAAAAAAAACATATTCCCGGCTCAGATCCGCGTTCAGGAACCAATAAACCGGGAATTTTTCGCTATGGCCCCTATTCCATCAATATTAAATAACTGTAGAACGGCTGTCCGCCATAAGCAAAGTCTATTTCACAGCCGCCGTATATTTCCGCCAGCTTAATTTTCATATTATCCGCCTGTTCCCCGCTTATGCCTTCGCCGTAAAAAATATTGATCAACTGGGTTTCCTCGCCCACCATCTGACGCAGTAAATCTTCCACCACCGCTTCCGGAGTGTCCCCCTGGGCCGAGATAGCCCCTTCTATTAAACCAATATTATCGCCGGTTTGTATTTCCAGCCCGTTAATATTAATATCTCTCACCGCGTAAGTAACTTCAGCGTACCGGGAATTTACCAACGCTTCCCTCATATTGTCTATGACCTCTGATAACTCCCCTTCCGGCTCATAGTTAATCATAGCGCTGATTCCCTGCAAAATCGACTTAGTAGGAAACACCAGCACCTGGTCGGGCAGCATCCGCGCCACTTGTTCGGCCGCCATAACAACGTTTCCGTTATTTGGCAATATAAAAATTTTCTCCGCCTGCACCTGGGTACAGGCTTTGAGCAGGTCTTCCGTACTGGGATTCATCGTCTGCCCTCCGGGAACCACTATATCGACGCCCAGGCTGACCAGCACTTCATCTAAACCCTCGCCCAGACTGACCGCGACTACTCCCATCTTTTTCAACGGCGCCTCGTTTTCATTTTTTTCTTTCTCCTGAATTTCCCAGTTCTGGATATGTTCATGGACTTCTTCCAGCATATTATTTATTTTAATATCCAAAAGCTCCCCCCATTGCAGGCAGTTTTCCAACACCCTGCCCGGATGATTGCTGTGAATATGGACTTTTACTAAATCAGGCTCGCCGACTACCAGCATAGAATCCCCCAGCGGCTCCAGCTTATTTTTGACACTCCGAATATCAATTCCTTCCCCTTTTATAAGTAATTCGGTGCAGTATTGAAAATTCAGGCTTATATAATCGGTATTACCGTCTAAAATCAAGTTTCCGCCCGCGGGCGCGGGTTTCCACTCTTCCGCCTCCTGGCCATCCTGGCTTAACCCGGCAATCATTCCTTCCAGGAAAAATAAAAAACCCTGCCCTCCCGCGTCTACTACTCCGGCTTCGCGCAATATCGGCAGCATCGCCGGCGTTTTTTCCAGCGTCAAATAACCTCTCCGCAATCCTTCCCGTAAAACCGAAATGACGTTTCCGTCGCTTTTAGCCTGATATTCACACGCTTTGGCCATTTCCCGCACTACCGTCAAAATAGTGCCTTCAACCGGTTTCATAACCGCTTCATAAGCCGTCTGCGCGCCGGACTTAAAGGCCAGAGCCAGTTCCGCCGCGTCCGCCGCGTCTTTATTCTCAAAAACCTTGGCCATACCTCTGAATATCTGGGACATAATCACTCCTGAATTGCCCCTCGCGCCCATCAAAGCTCCCATAGAAATCTTCTTCGCAGCAAATTTTATAGAATTTTCCGAAGCCTTTTCTCCTTCTTTAACTGCTGATAATATGGTCAGATACATATTAGTCCCCGTATCTCCGTCCGGTACGGGAAACACATTGAGCATATCGACTTTATCGCGATTACGCTCAAGATTTACGCACCCTGCTTTAATGCTTCTCACCAAATCTTTACCATTGATGCTAAGCAAAGTCAATTTTCGAATCCTCCCCCTTGATAATTGCGGCTTTCGTGCTTACGGCACATATTTGATCCCCATTACATTAACATTAACTTTCGCTACCTGCAAGCCCGCTTCACTGTTCAGCACGTAAATAACTTTATCCATAACGTTATGGGCTATTTCCTGAATTTTTGTACCATAAGCCATAATGACGTATACGTCAATTACCGACCCTTCTTCGGAATATTGAAATTTTACCCCTTTGCGCAGTGAATCGACGCCTAACACGCTTACTATCCCTGAAGTGAAATTTTTAGGCACCATCCCCACTAATCCGTAACAGCTTACCGCGGCCATACCCGCTATAGTTTCGACTACTTCCGGGTCTACATAAACATCTCCCAAATCATTGGACAAAATCTTAAACATGATAATACCTCCCATATAATACTAATTTTAATTCTATAATCTAATTTTTATTCCTTCTTGCCCTTTGTCCACACCTTTGTTATAATATGAAATGCACACCAGAGAGGAGGTAATAAAGTGGCTAAATGTGAAATATGTGATAAGAAAGTGTCTTTCGGCAAAAAGTACAGTCACTCTCATATAAGGACTAACAGGGCCTGGAAGCCTAACGTACAAAAAGTAAGGGTTATCATAAACGGAGCCCCTAAAAAGATTTATATCTGCACCAGATGCCTCAGATCCGGCAAAGTAAAAAGAGCCGTCTGAAACTATCCCGTTTTTAGCCTGGCTTTATCACTGGGACATGAGAACAAAAAGCCTTAGCGGGCGCCAGCTTCGCCGAGGCTTTTTTTGTCTTAGTGCTGGCTGCTGCTGTACGCCTTTATTTGCCCCTTTGTAAAGTAATACTTTGTATTGCAAAAATTACAAAGCACTTCTATTTCATCTTTATCCTTAAATGAATAATTTATTTCCTCCCGCGACATACCGCCAATTATTCCCAGCAAGCGCTCCCGATAACAATCGCATTTAAATTCCGCTTCCAGAACGGACAGAATTTCAAAATCCAGCCCCCGTGTTAATTCTTCCAATATTTCATGGCCGCTGTTTTTATAAAAATTCATCTTCAGCTCCCGCAGACGCGTTAAATTTTTTTCAACGGCCTGAAAAACTTCCGGACGCCCCCGAGGCAAAGACTGCGCAATAATTCCCCCCGCCGCCATTATTTCCATATCCCGATCCAGTAATACCTCCAGCGTAACCGAAGCCTCAATTTGTTCGGAAACCTTTAAATAATAAATCAGATCCTCATCTATTTCCCCGTTTACCAGCTCGACCCTGCTGCTGAAAGGCTGTTTCAAGCCTAAATCCTTATATACTTCCAGAATACCGGCGGTCCCGACTATTTCTCCGGTCCTGGCCGCTTCCGTCTCCGCGCGGCCGCCTTCCGCGGCGGGATTAGTGATAAATCCCCTTACCCGGCCCTGATTATCGGCAGTGGCCACAACCATGCCAGCCGCGCCGTTCCCGTCCACCTTTATGGTGAGTATCCCTTCCGGGGTTTTAAGATCGGACGCCATCATCACAGCCGCCGTCAGAACCTTGCCTAAAACCGCGGCGGACAAGCCTGAAGCCCCGTGCCTGCCCTTTGCTTCCCTGGTTAAATTAGTAGTGTCAGCGAGCCATATTCTGACCTGGGCTTCCTCAGCGACCGCTTTAACGATATAATCCTTACCGTTCATCAGGTTTCTCCTCCGGATTCAGGGCCGCTTTCTTCAGCGCCAGCGCCTTATTTACCGACTCCGGCACCAGCCCTTTGACGCTGCCGTTTAACAAAGCCACTTCTTTGACAATGCTGGAGCTGACATAAATATATTTGCTGTCGGCCAGCACAAATACCGTTTCCGCCTCGGGATACAAATCTTTATTGACCATCGCGATATACATTTCATATTCGAAATCCGCGACCGTCCGCAATCCTCTTATAATGGCGCAAGCCTGTTTCCGCCGCGCGTAATCCACCAGCAGCCCGGAAAACGACTCTACCCGCACATTGCTCAAATGTTTAGTGTTTTCCCTCAGCATTTCTTCTCTCTCCGCCAGCGTAAACAAAGCCTGTTTACTGACATTATGAACCACCGCCGCCACTATTTGGTCAAACAGCTTACTGGTCTTATTTATAATGTCCATATGTCCGTTAGTAAGCGGATCAAAACTTCCCGGATAAATCGCTACTTTCAAAAAAAACACCCCTCAAAAGTTAATTAACCCAAAACCGCAAACTAAATTGTGAATTAAAAAAACGTCTTGCCGGCACTCCGGCCGTAAAGCTCATTTGTAGAAATCTCCCCCAGCGTTTGTTTCCCGCGATATATTGTAAATGCCGCTCATTTTGTGTCACTCCCTGTTTTTATATGCATGGAGTATATATCACTTCGCGCGGAAAATCAAGTCTGCCGTATCCCTGTTTTTAAGGATATTACAGTGATTACGCGTTTAAAAACCGCCCTTCATATTTTGACGCCTCCGTTTTATTTAATCGGGTAGGAGGCCACCCATTAGTTGAGTGGCCGACCTCCCACACCACCGTGCGTACCGTTCGGTACACGGCGGTTCCCTAGTTTACACGGACTTTCAGGTAGTAGTCAGTCATGGT